>JBDTAG010000354.1:0-5779 GCA_039924745.1 Rhodoferax sp. | reverse complement strand
GCCGAGATTGAACGCTGGGAAGGAAATAACAAGGCCTCGGTGGCTACGCTGCGCGAATCCATAGGCATAGGCCGTAGCGTCCTGCAGGCCGCTCGCAGCCAAAGCGCTGGTCCACGCGACCCTAAAGTGTTGGATGCCTATGGCTGGCTCGACGGCTCCATGGGTATGCTCACTTACGCTCTGGTGCGCGATGGTCGGCCGCAAGAGGCCATCCACGTGGCCGAGTCCAACCTGGCGCTGTGGCGTGCCGGCCAGCTTGGCGACGGTCTGGGCGCACGCTGGGAATACCGCCTTGCCAACAGCCTCAACGCCACCCAGCAGTTCGCCCCCGCGCTGGCCGCAGCCCAAAAGTCAGACGACATGCTGCAACGCGCCGGCGTTAGCGCGGCAAGCCATACCGGTTGGCTTGCGCGCCAGGAGATCGTACGCGCCCTGATCGGCTTGAGACGTTGGCCCGAGGCCGATGCTGCATACCGCAGCTTTTTAGCCAGCATGCCCCCCGACACCTTGGCACGTACCCGCGCGTCCGACTGGCGGTTGTTGGCCCTGCTGGCTGCCAAGAACGGTCGAATGGACGAAGCGCTGGAGCTGGCCGAGCGCTCGCTGCGCTACCGCACCCGTCTCTACGGTGCCAATCACCCGCTGACTCAGGAAGCCGCAGGCATGCGAGGCCTGGTGCGGCTGCTGCGCGGCGACCAGCGGCTGGCCATGCAGGACTACGAAACGCTTTTTGCCGCCACACTGGACAACCCCGGCGGCTGGCTGGACCTGAACATGCGCGGCGTGCGCGGCTATGTGCTGGGCATCGCCTTTGACGAATTCATGCGCTTCGTTGCCGACAAGGCTCTGAAAGGCGAGGCCGTCGATTCGGCCATGAGCGATAGGGCTCTGCAGCTTTCCGACCGCAACAGTCTGGGGGTGACACAGCGCGCCATCACCGACAGCACGGCGCGCGTACTGGCCAGCACACCGGCGCTGCGCGCCCTGCTGGACCAGGAACAAACCCAGCGCCAGGCCGTGGCTGCCTTGGTGGGCACACTCAATACCAGCCTGAGGGAAGAAGACAGTCTGTCCCGCCAAGCCCAGACGGTCGAATTCAAGGCATTGCCACCCGCTGACCGCAAGGCATTTGGCGAACGCCGTCATGCGCTACATGACACCGTCAAGTCCCAGCAGGCCGATGTGGCAGCCGGGCGCACGTTGTTGACCAATCAGCGTGAGCAGATCGCCAAGCAGTTTCCTGCCTATGCCGATCTGGTTACGCCTAGCACACCCAAACCCGACCAGCTGCGCCAGTTGCTCATTCCTGGAGAGGCCCTGCTGGTGATCTACCCTACAGAGACCGCCACCCTAGTCTGGTTGGTGGGCGCTGATGGCCGCAAAGGCTTCAGCACTGTGGCCCTCTCGCGTGTCGAGCTGGCCCACCGCGTGGTTCAGCTGCGCGGGCTGCTGGACCTGGGTGCTGCGCCTGCCGGACGCGAGCCAGTGCCGCCCAGTGCGCAGCTGTACGCGTTATACAAAGATCTGCTCGGCCCACTGGAGCCTGCACTACGCGACGTACGATCCCTGCTGATCGCGACCGATGGACCGCTTGCCAGCCTGCCGCTGGCAGCTTTGGTAACACAGCCGCCCCAACCCGGCCAAACCCCGGCTTGGCTGGTGCGACAGATGGCGGTCACGCAGTTGCCATCGTCTTCGGCACTGCAAGCGCTGCGCCGTGTGACGCAGCCCGCAGTAGCTGCCAAGGCCTTGATGGGTTTTGGCGACCCGTTGTTCGGCGTTGCGGATGGCGCCAAGCCTGTTGTCGCCCCCCGCGTGGACGCCGGTCTGTCCAGTGGGGCAGCACGCTATGACGCGGAGTGGGGCTTCCGGTATGCCGATATGCCCGCTCTACCCGACACCCGCACCGAGTTGCTGGCCTTGGCTAGCGCACTAGGCGCCGACCCCAAGACTGATCTGCTGATGGGCGCCCAGGCCACGCGACGTGCGGTAATCGACGCGAATTTGCGGGACCGCCGTGTAGTGGCCTTTGCCACCCACGGCCTCATGCCCGGTGAGCTGCCTGGTATTTACAAACCTTCGCTGGCCATGGCCGCCACCAGTGATTTCCGCGAATCTCCCTTGCTGGAGTTGGACGATGTGCTGGGCTTGCGCTTGAATGCGCAGTGGGTGTTGCTCTCGGCCTGCAACACGGCAGCAGGCGAGCAGGGCGGTGCTGCCATGTCTGGCTTGGTGCGTGGTTTCTTTTTTGCCGGTGCGCGCTCGGTTCTGGCCACCCATTGGGCGGTGGAGTCGGAATCGGCTGCGGCTTTGACCAGTGCTACCTTTGCAGCCCAGAGCAAGGGCAAACTGTCGCGGGCCGAAAGCCTGCGCCAGGCCCAACTGGCCATGCTGAACGGCACGCTTGGTAACGGGCGCTGGACCCACCCGTTCTACTGGGCACCCTACGCGCTGTTTGGCGACCCGGTACGCTGATCCTGTTGTATGAGGAAATTGATGTCGCATCCCCCCATTTTTGTTCCGGTCCGCTGGGCGGCTTGGCTTTTGCTGATGGCATTCAGCCTGCTGGCCCTGGGTGCCCACGCACAGGCTGTGGCTGTGGTGACTGACGTGAAAGGTGCGGTGGTATTTGCTGCAGATCGTGGCGCCAAGCCGGTGGCTTTGTTGTCCGAGTTGGGTAAGGGGGCGGATATCCAGTTGGAAAAAGGCGCCACGATGAGCTTTGTCTACCTGCAGTCGGGCACCGAATTTCAACTGCATGGCCCGTCACGCATAACCTTGGGCGCTACCCAACCGCAGTCTGTTGCAGGTGCCAGCGCCATCCTGCGTTCGTCGGTGGTGGCGGCCGAAACCGCCCGCCTGCAGACCACTAATGGCCGTGTGGTGCTGGGCGGTATGGTGATGCGAGGGCTTGGCATGGACCGGCTCAAGCTGTTGGAGCCCATTGGCAAGGTACTCAGCGCTCGGCCCACATTTGCCTGGACCCTGCCCCTCGGAGCCACGACCGTGCACTTTGAGCTGCGCGACGAGGGTAACGACAAAGTGTTGTTGTCTGCTGCCGTGCAAGGCAGTCAGTTGGTGCTGGATGACACGCTGCCGTTGCAGGCCGGGGTGAATTATGTATGGTCCGTAACGCTGGAGGTGCCAGGGGCCAACAGCTTGGTGCGCTCGTCGTATTTCTCGCTTAGCAGCCCCCAGGAACGTGAGCGTATGGAGACTCTGCGGCCCGGATCGCAGGCGCCGTTTTCTGACCGGTTGATCTTTGCCTCGCTTTTGGAGCAAGGCCGGTTTCTGAGCGAATCCCGCAAGCTCTGGCAGCAACTGGCCGAGGAGCGGCCAGACCTGCCCGAGCTGCGCACTCTGGCCAACCGATAAGTGCGGGTCAACTCCCAACGCATGGTGGGGTTGGGCTACGCCCTGTTGTTGACGTTGGCGGTCGTAGTTTTAGGGACGCAGCTGGCCAGGCCGCTGGAGTTCGGTTTGTTGGACACACAGCAAGCACTGTTGCTGCGGTATGTGCCCCAGCCCATACGAAAAGACGTAGTCATCGTTGGCATAGACGAGGCTACTTTGCATCAGTTTGCTGAACCTTTTGCACTGTGGCACGGTCACCTAGGCACGTTTCTGCGCGGCATGGCGTTGGCCAAGGCCTCGGTGGTGGGGCTGGACGTGGCACTACCCAGCCACTCTTTCGACAGCGTGCTACCTGGCAGCGACGCCAAGCTGTTGGGCGGCCTGGTTGCGGCACGCCCGCTAACCCCGGTCGTGTTGGGCGTCTCATCCGACGCTATCGGCCAACCGCTGCCCATCCATGCGCCCTTCGTCACTCTAGCGGGCACTGGCGGCACTGGTTCGCTGCTGCTGGCACCCGATGCCGATCACGTGGTGCGCCGCTTTAACGAAAATCTGGGAGTGGCTGACCAGTTCGTCCCATCGCTAGCTGGCCAGATGCTGCGCAAGCTGAATCCGGGCGTGTTTCCTCAGCCCGGTCTGATCAACTACACACTGGGTGGTTACCCACGCTACATTCCGCTGCAGCAAGTGAACCAATGGGTGGAGCTGGGCGATGTCACCCAATTGGACCAAACTTTTGCCGGCAAGCCGGTGCTGCTGGGCAGCGTGCTGCCATTTGAAGATCGGCAGATCCAGCCGGTGAATCTGGCCAGCTGGGAGTCGGACAACGGCCGCAACGTGCCCGGCGTGCTGGTACATGCGCAAATCCTGCGTTCCTTACTCAATGGAGGTTTGGTGACGCAGGTTGGTGCGTCGTGGAGTGTGGTTTTAGCGTTAATTTGCAGTTTGCTATGGTTTTTGCAGCTGCGTGGGCAGTCAATGATTGCGCTGGCACTAGTTTTTACCTCGGCATTGTTGGGCGCGACCAGCTTGCTATTGCACCTGGGTTGGTACTTACCGGCGGCAATACCGTTGCTGGTTGGCCTGCTATCCCTGGCCGGGCGCTGGCTGCTGACGGCCCTGCTGGAAATGGGCGAGCGCCGCCGCCTGCGTGCGGCCTTTGCTGGCTACGTCAGCCCGCCGGTGATGCAGGCGATTCTGCAGCACCGCTTGCCCGGTGGCTTGGGCGGTGAGCTGCGACACGTGTGTATGCTATTTGCCGACATACGCGGCTTTACCACGCTAAGTGAAGGCTTGGCACCGCAGGCTGTCATCGCTTTGTTGAACCGCTATTTCGAGCAGATCAACCAAGCTATTCACGGCGCGGGCGGCACCATCAGCTGCTTCATGGGCGACGGCGTCATGGCCATTTTTGGTGCGCCGCAAAGCATGGACAAACCCAGCGTGTCCGCCTTTGCTGCTGCTCGCGCCATGCTGGAGGCTTTGCAAACGCTGAACGTTGAGCTGCAGGCCGAAGGCCGGGCGTCTATCGCCATTGGCATCGGGCTGCATGTGGGCGAGGCTATCGTCGGTCATCTGGGCTCGCTGGCGCGGCACGACTACTCGGCGATCGGCGACGCGGTCAACGTGGCATCGCGCATCGAAGGTCTGACCAAAGAGCTGGGCTATCCGGTGGTCTGCTCCCAAGCAGTGGTGGACGAATTAGCCCAGCCGCAGCTTTTTACCGACCTGGGTCTGCAAGCCATCAAGGGCCACAGCTCGGTGCAAGTGTGGGGCTGGAAGCACCGTCACTGCGATGAGTCTTGATGTTAGATTGGCTTAACGAATAGCCCAATGGTTAGGCAAATTCCAATGCACACGATTGCAATGCGCAGAGTTCGTTCATTGATCCAGTGCAATGCCCATGAACCAAGCAGCCCACCAACGATGGCGCCACCGCCCAAGATAAAAGCTTCATGCCAATGAACTTGTGGTGAGCTCACAAAGAGTGCAACAGCGGATGCGTTCATGACACCCGCCAGTACATTTTTAGTTGCACCAGCATTGCGGGTGGGCAGCCCGGCAACGGTTAAAGCGGCAATCATCAAAAACCCAATTCCACCGCCGAAATAGCCACCATAAATAGCGATCAAGAATTGCGAAATAGCAGCGCCAGTAGGTCCAATATGCACTGTGCCTTCCGTGGACTTTTTTCTAAAACTACCCCAAGCAAAAACAACTGTGGCAAAGAGGACCAACCAAGGCACCAAGTGAGAAAAGACGGATGATGGTGTGTTCAGCAGCAACAATCCGCCGACTGCCCCTCCCAGAACACTGACAACAAACAAGACCCAAAATGGCAATCGTCCGGCGCCTGTTACGAGTTTGCGACCCGCCAAACCGGAAGTCACTTGGCCGGGAAACAGGGCTATGGTGGACGTAATGT
>JBDTAG010000353.1:0-3196 GCA_039924745.1 Rhodoferax sp. | reverse complement strand
GTTACGGCACTGATGGGTGCGTCGGGCGGTGGCAAAACCACGATTTTGCGACTGATTGGCGGCCAAAACCGGGCGCAATCGGGTGAGATGCTGTTTGATGGCAAAGATGTGACCCGCATGGGCTCTGCCGAGGTGTATGCAGCACGTCGGCGTATGGGCATGTTGTTCCAGTTCGGCGCCCTGTTTGCTGATTTGAATGTGTACGACAACGTGGCGTTTCCGCTGCGCGAGCACACAGATTTATCCGAAGACATGATCCACGACATCGTACTGATGAAGCTCAATGCCGTGGGTCTGCGTGGTGCCCGCGACATGATGCCTGCTGCTCTGTCGGGTGGTATGGCCCGCCGTGTGGCTTTGGCGCGCGCTATCGCGCTGGACCCTGAATTGGTGATGTACGACGAGCCTTTCTCTGGCATTGACCCGATTTCGGTCGGCACTTCGGCCACGCTGATCCGCCAACTCAATGACACCATGGGCTTGACCAGCCTCTTTGTGTCACATGAGCTTGAGCAAACGTTTGCCATTGCCGACCACGTCATCATCTTGGCCAACGGCAAAGTTGCTTCGCAAGGTACGCCGCAAGAAGTTCTCAAAAGCACGGACCCGCTGGTCTACCAATATGTCAATGCATTGCCCGAGGGGCCGGTGCGCTTCCAGTACCCGGCACTCAGCGTGGAGGACGATTTTGGTCCCGATGCAGACCTGGCACAACAACAAAAACAGGTCGGAGTGAATTTATGAGTTGGTACAAACCCGCCGATGTTGGCTTTGCCACCCGCAGCAAGATGGCTGATCTGGGTTATGGGGCTCGGCTGTTTTTTCGCTTGCTGTTATCAGTAGTGCCAACCTTCCGCCGCTTTGGGCTGGTGCGTGACCAGATCCATTTTTTGGGTAATTACTCATTAGCCATCATTGCGGTATCAGGCCTGTTCGTGGGCTTTGTATTCGGATTACAGGGTTATTACACGCTGATACGTTACGGATCTTCAGAGGCGCTAGGCTTATTGGTGACTCTGACTTTGGTGCGCGAATTGGGGCCAGTCGTGACGGCGCTGCTGTTTGCGGGACGCGCTGGAACATCGTTGACGGCCGAGATCGGTCTGATGAAGGCCGGCGAGCAAATCAGTGTCATGGAAATGATGGCTGTCGATCCAATCCAACGTGTACTTGCACCCCGTTTTTGGGCGGGCGTGCTGGTCATGCCCTTGTTGGCTGCAGTCTTTAGCGCCATGGGTGTCATTGGCGGATGGGCCGTGGGCGTCTTGATGATTGGCGTAGATGCCGGTTCGTTTTGGAGCCAGATTCAAGGTGGTGTCGACGTCTGGAAAGATGTCGGCAATGGCGTTATCAAAAGTGTGGTGTTTGGTCTGGCTGTCACGTTCATTGCCGTATTCCAGGGTTTTGAGGCACAGGCCACGCCCGAAGGTGTGGCGAGCGCGACGACGCGTACGGTGGTGATGGCTTCGCTGGCAGTTTTGGGGCTGGATTTCATCCTGACCGCGATGATGTTTACGATATAAAAGAAAGAAGATATGCAGCGTTCAAAGAATGATGTTTGGGTAGGCTTGTTTGTGCTGATCGGCGCAGTGGCCATTTTGTTTTTGGCGCTTCAAGCGGCCAACTTGCTGTCGTTGAATTTTCAGTCTACCTACAACGTTTCTGCCAAGTTCGACAATGTCGGTGGTCTTAAACCCAAGGCTGCAGTGCGCAGTGGCGGCGTCGTAGTGGGACGTGTGGAGTCGCTGGTTTTCGACGACAAGACATTCCAGGCGCGGGTGAACCTGTCTTTGGAAAGCCGCTATGCATTTCCTAACGACAGCTCTCTGAAAATCTTGACCAGTGGCCTGCTAGGGGAGCAGTACATCGGCATAGAAGCTGGTGCCTCTGACAAGAATCTCGTTGCGGGCGATGTTATTTCCGCAACCCAGTCAGCCGTTGTTCTCGAAAACCTGATCAGCCAATTCCTGTACAGCAAAGCAGCTGACGGACCTAGTGCCCCAGCATCGGAGAAAAAATGAGGCTGACAGACGTTTTGCGTTTTCCGGAAGAATCTGTCGCAAAGTTGTGGCTGGATCGTTTTTTCCGCTGGAGTGCGGTGGCCGGGCTGGTTGCCTTGCAGGCATGTGCGGCAGTGCCCAACAAAGACCCGCGTGATCCCATGGAGTCTTGGAACCGCGGTGTTTTTAAGTTCAACGATTCGGTGGACCGCGCGGTAGTCAAACCGGTTGCGATTGCGTATCGCGCCGTTACCCCAAACTGGGTGCGTACCGGTATCGGTAATTTTTTTACCAATTTGGACGATGTGTGGTCCATGGTCAACAACGCCTTGCAGTTGCGCGGGCAAGATACAGCCGACAGCTTCGGACGCGTGATCGTCAATACAACCATGGGTCTGGGCGGTATTCTGGATATCGCCTCCGAAATGGGCATGGAACGCCATTCCGCTAATTTTGGCTTGACCTTGGGGCGTTGGGGTGTTGGGCCCGGCCCCTTCGTCATGTTGCCACTGTGGGGCTCTTCAACATTGCGTGACACCGCTGCCTTGTCCTTGGATATCAAAGGCAATCTCGTGAATTCTGTACAAGATGTGCCCACGCGGGATGCATTGACGGTTATCAACGTGGTTGATACGCGGTCCAACTACCTGAAGGCAGGTGACGTGGTTGACGGTGCCGCGCTGGACAAATATAGCTTTACACGGGATGCATTTTTGCAAAGGCGGCGCAATCAGGTGTACGACGGCAATCCGCCTGATGAAGATACAACATCTTGGGAAACAGTCCCTGAAGCCACAACACCCGCCGCACCTGCCTCAGCTGCGCAATAGCGATGTCCTCCTTACGCACGGCAAGCGCGTTAAGGGGACACGCGGGATAATGCAATCTATTTTCAGTATTTAGGAATAACTATGAAACGAACCTTTTTGCGTCAGATTCTGGCTGCCTCAGTACTGTTGGCTACCGCCTTAGTTGTGCCCATGGCGCATGCCGAAGACGAAGCGCCTGACGCGATGATCAAGCGCTTGTCGACTGAAGTGCTGGACACAATCAAGAGTGACAAGGCCATTCGTGGTGGTGACATGTCCAAAGTGATTGCCTTGGTAGACGCCCGCATCATGCCCAATGTCAACTTTCAGCGCATGACTGCTTCTGCCGTTGGCCCAGCTTGGCGCCAAGCCACGCCCGATCAACAA
>JBDTAG010000352.1:0-2990 GCA_039924745.1 Rhodoferax sp. | reverse complement strand
ACGAGGTGACCGGTACCACCGGCGCTACGCATTTGCTGGAACACCTGATGTTCAAGGGGTCCAAGAACCACACCCGCGTCATGGGCAACAACGTGGACCAGTTGCTGGAGCGCACGGGTGCCAAATACAACGCCACCACCTGGCTGGACCGCACCAACTATTACGAAAACCTGGGTAGTGAGCATCTGGCGACCGTGGTCGATATGGAAGCCGATCGCATGCGCAACCTGCTGCTGCGTGAAGAAGACCGCAAGCCTGAGATGACCGTGGTGCGCAACGAGTTCGAGCGCGGCGAAAATTCGCCCATCCAGGCGCTGTACAAAGAGATCTACCAAGCCGCCTTTGTGGCGCACCCCTACCACCACAGCACCATCGGCCACCGCAGTGATATTGAAAAGGTGTCTATCGAAAAGCTGCGTGCCTTTTACGACACGTTCTATTGGCCTAACAACGCAACGGTGACCATCATCGGTGACTTTGACCCTACCAAAGCGCTTGAGCTGGTGAAAAAGTCGTTTGGTGTGTACCCGCATTCGCCCAAGCCGATTCCTGAGATGTACACCGAAGAGCCCGTGCAAAACGGTGCGCGACACGTCATCGTCAAGCGCGCGGGCCAATTGGGTGTGGTTGCCGTTGCGCACAAGGTGCCTCCAGCCACCAGCCCCGACTTTCCCGCCGTGCAGTTGTTGAGCGCCATCTTGGCAGACGGCAAAAACAGCCGCATGTACAAGGCGCTCACCAACAAGAACCTGTCTACCGGCGTCGACGCGGAGCTGGGTATCTTCCACGATCCATCGATGCACATCATCTTTGCGCCGTTGGCCCCAGGAGCCACCCACGCAGAGGTAGAAGCCATCATCGTCCAGGAGATCGAACGACTCAAGAAAGACGGCGTGACCGAGACCGAGCTCAAGGCCGCTATGGCCAAGACGGCAGCCGATTCGGCTTTCAAGCTCGATGGCTCGTTTGGCATTGCCGGCAACATCAATGAATACATCGCCGCCGGTGACTGGACCCTGTTTTATGGTCTGGACGAAGCGACCAAGAAGGTCACCGTGGCCGACATCCAGCGCGTGGCGAACAAGTATTTGATTGAAGATTCCAGCACCACCGGTTGGTTCATTCCCACCACGGCAGGCGCCGCCACTGCCACTGCTGGTGCGGCTGGCAAAGCAGGCTTTAAAGACACTTTGTCTGACGGACCCTACTATTACCGCGACCCACGTCTAAAAGCATCGGCAAAGGCCAACAAGTCTGTCGCCAAAGATCCAAGTGGTGGAAGCTCTACCGCAGCCACACCCGCCGTTGCAACCAAGTTCGCCGCCAATGCCAAGCGCTCCAAAGTTTCTGGTATCGATGTACTGGCGTACCCCATGGGCGTCAAAGACGTGGTGACGGTACGTGCTTCGTTGCCCGCAGGGCGTGCCTTGGGTGCCACTGGCAACCCTGCCATTCCGACCTTGACTGGCATGTTGCTGGACCAGGGTACCAAGACCCAAGACAAGTTTGCCATTGCCGAAAAGCTGGAGGCCGTAGGCGCCGCCATTAACTTCCGCGTGGGTACCGATATGCTGGATATCTCTGCCCGTGCGCTGAAGAAAGACGCACCCATGGTGCTGGACCTCATTGCCGAGCAATTGCGCACACCAGCCTTCAGCGCCGAAGAATTTGCCAAGGCTAAAAAGCAGTTGGCAGGCAGTATCAAGCGCAGTTTGGAGAGCACCGATTTCCGTGCGAGTGATGCATTCAGCCGCGCCGTCTACCCCGTGGGCCATCCGAACCGCAGCGTAGCACCCGAAGAGATGCTGGCCGCCATAGAGTCCGCCACGTTGGACGAAGTGGTGGCATTTCACAAGGCCAACTACGGCCCCGCTGGTATGAACATGGTGCTGGTGGGAGACCTGGACCTGCCTGCTCTGACCGGTGAGATTGAGCACGCCTTTGGTGGCTGGACCGGTGGCAAGGCCGTGGTGCGTGCAACGCAGCCAGCGGCTGCCTTGGGCGGCGGCGTGCAAGACGTGTCTATGGACGGCAAGACCAGCGTGTCTGTCGTACTGGGCCAGCCCAGCAGCCTGCATTACAACGCCCCCGACTACCAGGCTCTGCGCCTGGCAACCGCCATTCTGGGCAGCGGCTTTACCGGCCGCCTGATGGCCAATGTGCGTGACAAAGAAGGCCTTACTTATGGCGTTGGCGCGGGTCTGAATAACGACGCTTTTAACGATGGCGACTGGCGCATCGTCGCCACCTTCGCCCCGGGCCTGTTGGACAAGGGCATCGCTTCAACCCAGCGCCAGCTCAAGCTGTGGTACGACGCAGGTGTCACACCTGCGGAGGTCAGCGCCCGAAAATCCAATTTGGTCGGGGCTTTCAAGGTGGACCTGGCGACGACCGGTGGCATGGCCGGCACGTTGCTCAACGCAGTCAACCGCGGCTACGACGCGAACTGGCTGGATGACTTTCCGGTCGAAGTCAACGCGCTGACCAATGACCAGGTCAACGCGTCGATCAAGAAATACCTCAATCCTGAAAGCATGGTCATGGTGAAGGCGGGTACTTTTAGTGCCGCCGTAGCCCCGGCCCCAGCCAAGTAAACAAGTAGCGCTTCAAGCGCCGGACCCGGACCCAAGCGTAGGCCGGGTCGCGGTGCTTGCCTTTCGGACCGATTTGGCGCAGAGTTGGCCTTAGTTATGACAGAACCAAACCTGCTAAAGCCGACCTTGCTGCTGGTGGATGACCAGGCCATCAACATCCAGCTCTTGCAGCATATTTTTAAAGACGAATATGCCATCGTCTCGGCAACAAGCGGTGCGCAGGCACTGGCCCTGTGTGCGCAGCAGTTGCCAGACTTGATCTTGTTGGATGTCGTGATGCCGGTCATGGACGGCCACGAGGTGTGCGCCCAGCTCAAGGCCGATCCACGTACACGCGACATTCCGGTTATTTTTGTTACTGGTCAGAACAACCCTGAGGAAGAGTCAGCTGCGCTG
>JBDTAG010000351.1:0-4961 GCA_039924745.1 Rhodoferax sp. | reverse complement strand
AAGACGATGGAGCAGGTCCTGATGTTTGCTCGGCGCCCGCCGCACTTTGCGCAGCTCCACGAGAGCCCCAACCTAAGCGTCCCCCAAAAAAGCCGCCGCCAGAACGCTCCTGTTGACCAGCATCGGCCCCATCAGCACGACCATTGTTAGCTTCGCCCGCATAAGCTTGGTTGGAACCATTGCCATTGTTTTGGCCTTGGTTGTATGGTCCGGGTGCATACCCGGTGTTGGCACCGCCTTGGGCCAAATCGCCGTGGCCAGTGTTACCGCGACCCTCACCAGCTTGCGGAGTCTTTCCTGCAGCACCCGGTGCTGGTGTTTGCGACCGAGGGCGTGCACTTGCACCAGCGCCGCGCGAAGGACCTTTGACCCTGTCCTTGAGCTCGATGGTGGGCATCACGCCCTTTTTGATTAAGACATCGTTGGCACTGGCATATGCGGCCTTGAGGCGCTCAATTAATTGCTTTTGCACAACCTCGTTGACCATCGCCCAAGAATCGCCCGGCATACCGGAATTGGCCCATTGCTCAACCATGAGCAGCACCAGAACTTCTGGGCGAAATATATCGTTGGTTGCCAGCTCTTCCGTACCTTCAAGAAACTGCATCCGCAGCTTGAGATCTTCCAGTTGGGAACTAACCTTTTCCATGACAGCCATCACCATGCGGGACGCCAAGATCTTGTTCTCGACGACTTCTGTGCCCACCAACTGCAGACCCATGACTTCAGAATTGGCAGCTTTCTTCTTATTTGGTGGATTCAGGCATTCACGCCAAACCTTCATCGTACCTTCCAGCCACAGTGGCCGACAGGTCTTGTAGGCCATCCAGATGTCACGGCGATCCTGGCTCTCCCTGGCGTTGGAAGGCGCATCCATCAACGCCGTAATCTGCTCCAACACTGCGACGCCAATCTCGGTCATGGCCTGACCTACTTCAGCTAAAAAGCGTTCTCGTAAAGCCCGGGCAAACTGTTGCCGGGGCGAAAGTAGGGAGGAACCGGGAGTAATGGCCATGGAGGTCGTGGCTTAGACCGTAGCGCCTGCATTCGGGTCAGACGGATCTACCTCTTTTTTGGGTGTGCCCTTGATCAAATCTTCACGCTGAATACCTAGCCACATGGCAATTGCCGCAGCCACAAACACCGATGAGTAAATACCAAACAAGATGCCAATGGTAAGCGCCAGCGCAAAATAATGCAGGGTAGCGCCGCCAAACACCAGCATCGACAGCACCATTAATTGCGTGCTGCCGTGGGTAATGATGGTACGGCTGATCGTCGAAGTGATAGCACTGTCGATAATCTGCGGGGTGTTCATCTTGCGAAAGCGCCGAAAATTTTCACGTATACGGTCAAAAATCACCACAGATTCATTGACTGAGTAGCCGAGCACGGCCAGTACGGCAGCCAATACCGGCAGCGAGAACTCCCATTGGAAGAACGCAAAAAACCCCAAAATAATAATCACATCGTGCAAATTGGCGATGATGGCGGCCACAGCGAACTTCCACTCAAACCGTATGGCTAAGTAAATCATGATGCCGGCTACCACACAAGCCAGCGCCTTGAGGCCGTCCGTCGCCAACTCGTCACCCACTTGTGGGCCAACAAATTCATTGCGACGCAAATTTGCACTGGGATCCACACTCTTGAGCGTCTCCAATACGCGCGCGCTTTGCTTGGTTACGCGATCGTTTTGCGAGCTGGAGTCGGTACCCTTTGAAACGGGCATCCGGATGAGCACATCTTTCGACGTGCCAAAATTTTGCACCTGAATATCGTTGAGGCCCAGCTTGTCCACCGCGCTGCGAATGGCATCGAGGTCAGCAGGCTGGGAGAAGTTCACTTCCATCAGCGTGCCGCCTGTGAACTCCACCGACAAGTGCAGACCACGAGAAAAAAGAAAAAACACGGCCGCCAGAAAAGTTACCAGCGAGACCACGTTGAACACCAGCGCATGCCGCATAAACGGAATGTCGCGGCGGATTTTGAAAAATTCCATGCCTAGCCCCTTTAGTTTGTCGTGACCTGATTGCCGGAATCAGGCCGCCAAACCGTCCCAATAGACACACTTTTTAGTTTCTTCTGCCGACCGTACCACAAATTTACCACGCCACGAGAGAAGAAAACTCCAGAAAACATGCTTGTCAGTATGCCCAAGCAGTGCACCACGGCAAAGCCGCGAACCGGGCCGGACCCAAACGCCAACAGCGCCAGACCGGCGATCAGTGTTGTCACGTTCGAATCGATGATCGTCGCCCAAGCACGGTCGTAACCGGCGTGGATTGCAGCTTGTGGAGACGCACCGTTACGCAGTTCTTCGCGCACCCGCTCATTGATCAGCACATTGGCATCAATCGCCATACCCAGCACCAAGGCCATCGCGGCCATACCGGGCAATGTCAATGTAGCCTGTAGCATGGAAAGGACCGCTACCAACAGCAACAGATTGAAGGCCAGTGAAATGCTGGAAATCAGGCCAAACAACAGGTAGTAAGCGCACATGAAGATCGTCACAGCGATAAAGCCCCAGCGCACGCTGTTGAAGCCTTTGTCGATATTTTCAGCGCCCAAGCTGGGGCCAATGGTCCGCTCTTCGATGATTTCCATTGGGGCAGCCAGCGACCCGGCGCGCAACAGCAACGCCAAATCGTTTGCTTCCGTCACATTCATGGTGCCGGTGATCTGGAAGCGATTACCCAATTCGCCCTGAATGACGGGCGCCGTCAGCACCTCGCCCTTGCCTTTTTCAAACAACACAATAGCCATGCGTTTCTTCAGATTCTCACGGCTGACGTCACGCATGATGCGGCCGCCCTTGGCGTCCACGGTCAAATCGACTTTGGGTTGTTGGCTTTGCGAATCAAAGCCAGGTTGTGCGTCGGTCAGGCTGTCACCCGCCAAAATGACCTGTTTCTTCACGATCACGGGCGTACCATTACGCTCTAAAAAGCGCTCGGAACCGAAAGGCACGGCGCCCGAACCAGCCTCTGCGGCACGGCCATCCGAGCTGTCATCTACCAAACGCAACTCCAGGGTTGCGGTGCGTCCGATTAAATCTTTGGCACGTGCAACGTCTTGCACACCGGGCAGTTGCACCACGATGCGGTCCAGGCCTTGCTGTTGAATCACCGGTTCGCTCACACCCAACTCGTTGATACGGTTATGCAGGGTCGTAATGTTTTGCTTGAGAGCCTGCTCTTGGATTTTTCGGGCGGCGACCTCCTGGATGCTGGCCACCATCTTGACTTCGCTACCGTCTGTGGTTTGCACCGTGCTCAGCTCGGTAAACTGGTCTTGGATGATGCCCCGCGCAGCTTCGGCGGCCTGGGCATCGCGAAAGCGAATTTCAATCGTTTGCCCGTTGCGGCTGATACCACCGTGGCGCACATTTTTTTCCCGTAAGGTTGACCGCAAATCACCGGCCAGTGACTCTGCGCGCTTGGAGAGCGCTGCCTGCATATCCACTTGCAATGTGAAGTGCACACCACCGCGCAAATCCAGCCCCAGATACATCGGCGACGCATGCAAAGCAGTCAACCAAGCAGGTGAACGCGACAGCAAATTCAACGCCACCACGAAATTGGGGTTGTCTGCATCGGGATTGAGTGCCTTCTCGATAGCGTCTTTTGCCTTGAGCTGGGTGTCGGTGTCGTTGAAACGAACCTTGATCGAGGTCCCTTCCATCAAGACCGATTCGGCAGTAATGCCAGCGGCCTTGAGTACCTCTTCAACACGGCTCTGGACTGCAGCATCCAATTTCAACGAGGATTTGGCGGGCGAAACCTGCACAGCAGGGGACTCACCAAACACATTGGGCAGTGCGAACAGGCCGCCCACCAACAGTGCGATCACAATAATCGCGTATTTCCACACCGGGTAACGGTTCATGATCGCAGGTCAGTCTAGATAGATATAAGAATTACAACAACGATTACTTGATCGAGCCTTTGGGCAAGACTTGGACAACCGCACTGCGCTGGATTTGGATTTCGACGCCGTTGGACACTTCGAGGCCCAAATAGTTCTCGCCGACCTTGCTGATCTTGCCCAGCACACCACCTGCAGTAACCACTTCGTCACCCTTGGCAACCGCTTCAATCATGGAGCGGTGTTCTTTCTGCTTTTTCATCTGGGGCCGGATCATTACGAAGTACAGCACCACAAACATCAAGACCAACGGCAGCATGCTCATCAGCGAAGAGGACATATCGCTTCCGGCCGCAGCGGCGGGAGCAGTTTGGGCAAAAGCAGAGGAAATAAACACAGGCTAACTCCACAAAACAAAAGACATGAAAAGGCTCGCAGTCCTTTCAAGGAAGGCGAGCATGCGCTAGAGCAACTCTTGATTGTAGACGGGTGAGCCCGAATGCTGTCCTTTTAGACAACAACTTACCCCCAAACGTGGTGCAAGAAAGCACACACACATCCTCAAACCGCCCGTTGAAACTGCTCTAACAAGACCGACCATTGCTGGCGTGCTGCCGCCAAATGGCGGGCCTTGACATGGCCGTAACCGCGAATCTGCTCGGGCAGGCGGGCAAACGCCACGGCTGCTTGGCGATTGCTGGCATTGAGCTGTGGCAACAGACCTTGCACGGCGTCTTTGTATTCTTGCACCAGCGCGCGCTCATGCTTGCGCTCTTCGGTGTACCCAAAGACGTCCAGCGGGCCACCCCGCAAGACCTTCAGTGGCGCCAACAGGCGGAAAGCACTCTGCATCCACGGGCCGTAGCTGCGCTTTTGCAATTCACCAGCCGCATTGGTTTTGGCCAACAAGGGCGGCGCCAAGTGGTAGTTCAGCTTGAAATCGCCTTCAAACTGGGCGTTGACCTTGGCCAAAAAGGCGGTGTCGGTGTGCAGGCGCGCAACTTCGTACTCGTCCTTGTAGGCCATGACCTTGAACAGGTAACGGGCCACGGCTTGGGTCAGCGGCAGCGCTTCGCGCTTGGCGGTAGCGT
>JBDTAG010000350.1:0-14551 GCA_039924745.1 Rhodoferax sp. | reverse complement strand
CTTCAATAAAACCCATATCCAACATGCGGTCAGCTTCGTCCAACACCAGGGTGTTCAAGCCTTCCAGTGTCAGGTAGCCGCGCTCCAGGTGGTCCATGATGCGGCCGGGCGTGCCCACCACGATGTGCGCGCCGTTCTCCAGCGAAGCACGTTGGCCCCGCAATGGAATGCCGCCGCACAAGGTGATGACCTTGATGTTTTCTTCGGCGCGCGCCAAGCGGCGGATTTCTACCGCTACCTGATCCGCCAGCTCGCGCGT
Source organism: Rhodoferax sp. (assembly GCA_039924745.1). Taxonomy (GTDB): domain Bacteria; phylum Pseudomonadota; class Gammaproteobacteria; order Burkholderiales; family Burkholderiaceae_C; genus Allorhodoferax. The sequence continues at coordinate 14,292 of JBDTAG010000350.1, read as the reverse complement.
CGGGCACAGCACCATGGCCTGCACTGCAAACCAGCGCGGGTTGAGCTTGGCCAAGAGCGCCAGCGCGAACGCAGCCGTCTTGCCGCTGCCGGTCTGGGCCTGGGCGATCAGGTCTTTTCCCGCCAGCGCGATGGGCAGGCTGGCGGCCTGGATGGGCGTCATGTCGGTGTAGCCGAGCTGCTGCAAATTCGCCAGGGCGGCGGGGCTCAACGCAAGGTTGGAAAAGCAATTGGGGGGGGATGCGTCAGTCGCTGTGTTCTTAAGGGTCATGCCCAATTATCGGGCAGTGTCCAAAGCGCGGTCCACGGCGTTACAGTGGATGTCCCATTTGAAGGAGGACTAGCCATGACCGCACTGCACATCTCCACCCAATTCGACTCTGGCTCCATCGAAGTGATAAGCCTGGACAACCCCCGCAACATCGAGCTCAACATCCGCGCCGACAACGCCAGCGCCTTTGCCCAGTGGTTCCACTTCGCACTGCACGGCGCGGCCGACAAAGCGATCACTTTGCGCTTCATGAATGCCGGTGCCTGCGCCTACCCCAAAGGGTGGGAGGGCTACCGCGTCGTGGCCAGCCACGACCGCCAAACCTGGTTTCGAATCGACACCGAATTTGATGGCACGGTAATGACCGCGCGCACCACACCCGAGTGCAATTGCATGTACTTTGGGTATTTTGAACCTTACTCTTACGAACAGCATCTCGACCTACTGGCCTCTGCCGCCCAATCAGCCCATGTCGCACAGCATCGCTTGGGCAGCACGCTGGATGGGCGCGACATGACCGTGCTGCACATCACCGATGCCCATAGCGCGACGCCGCTGGAACTGAAGAAAAAAGTCTGGGTGATTGCCCGCCAGCACCCTGGCGAGACCATGGCCGAATGGTTTGCTGAAGGCTTTCTGGAGCGCTTGCTGGACCCGGACGACGCTGTCAGTCGCGTGCTGCTGGACCGCTGTGTGTTCCATGTCGTGCCCAACATGAACCCCGATGGCGCGGCGCGCGGCAACCTGCGCACCAATGCCGCAGGCGCCAACCTGAACCGCGAATGGGCCACGCCCATGATGGAGAAATCGCCCGAGGTCTTTTTGGTGCGCCAACACATGCTTAAGACCGGTGTGGACATTTGCCTGGACGTGCACGGTGACGAAGGCCTGCCCTACAACTTTGTCGTCGGGTCGGAGGGCAACCCTGGCTACACCGAAGGCATTGCCATGCTGGAGAACACCTTCAAGGCGGCATGGATCGCCAACTGCCCGGATTTTCAGGACGAGCACAACTACGGCCGCAGCGCGCCCGGCAGCGCCAACCCCACATTGGCTACCAGTTGGGTGGCCCAGAATTTTGGCTGCCTGGCACTGACCATTGAGATGCCGTTCAAGGACAACGCGCAACTGCCTAACCTTGAAACAGGATGGAGTGGGGAGCGTTCACGCAAGCTGGGTGCGAACGTGTTGCAGCCGCTATTGGCGATGCTATAGAAACCAAAACGCTATTGATGTAGCAGCAGCCCTGTGCTGCTGATCTGATCCGATTCGACGAACAACCGGGTCAGGTGGGCGCTTGGCCAGCAAGCTGCAACCATATTCGACCTGTACATGCTGAATCATTGCCGCGGTGGCGTAATAATCGAGACGATTGCAGGTGGGGCTTCAAAATCCAGGAACTCATATAAAACCGACTGAACCAGGATGGGGGACAGTGCCTGCGCATGTGAGACCATGCGCGGCTCAAGCGTGAGGCGGTTCGTAGTAATAAGCTTCTTACAGCCAATCGATTGGACCGTCGGTGGCTAACTCAATCACTTGGCGGATACAGCGATCTAAAATATTGTTGTGCAAGACTTGTATCCAGACAGCGTATCCAATTGCATTTGACGAAAGACACGATCACATTCGTGTTGGACCGCATCAATACTCCACGAATGAAGGAAGCACAGTGTCGTTCGAATCAGAAATATTTCGTAATTTGTTGGAAAAGGAAGTCCGCATCAGTCCACTCGTGCGTGTTTTTCTAGCCGTAATTGTGATTGTCGGTGGACTAAGCTTTTTTATTCTAGGCGGCATACTCTTGTTCACCCGACCGACAGTTGCACCTCCGCACCCGGTGGCGGCGAAACTTCTATCGCTTTTCTTGTCGTTGATGGGGGCAGGTTTTTTCTGGGTAGGCTCACAGTTCATCAGAGCACGCGCGGTTACAAGCTACCTCTTTTCACCGCGCGCGCGACGACATTGCAGCCTGGTCGTCGGCCTTCTAGCGGTATGCATGTTGATCGCCGCGTCCGAGTTCCAGAGTATTCAGTTTTTCGCCAACGCAATAGCACTTGTTGCTTTTTCCTACTGGCTCTTCCCACTGGCAGACAGATAAGCATCCATGCGCTTGCCAAATTCGGCTAACCCGTCAATCAACGCCCGCGCCGATAGCTGAAGGCTGAATTCACATGCTGGACGCGATCACAATCGTCGGTCGTGTACAACGCTCGGGTCACTGCACAACAAGCTACAAAAAACATAGTGGCACTTGTTTATTTCACGGGGGCTACAGGTCAATTTCTCTTAAGAAATATTTGAGAATCTGTTTAAAATTCAGGGTCTGGAACATTTATATTACGCACGTGCCAGCTCTGACAGCCACCCCCACTCCTCCGCTGCCGAGCTGGATGTGTCACGCATTCTCTGGCTCCCCAGCCCACGGGCAAGGCAAGCTGCAAACCCATTTACTCAAAAAACTTTTGCTCGGCAATGACCACGTCGAATGAGCCCGCACCATACCAAATCATTCGTGTTCCCTCTGGCTGTTTCGGCCAGAGACTGCAAAAGTTACTACATCGATCGGAAAAACTGATGACCACCCATCCCAAATACGCCGCCACCTGGAAGAGGGCGCTGCCCGCTGCACTGCTGGCTAGCACCAGCCTGTGGGTGCAGGCCCACAGTGCGCCCGCGGCCATCCCGGCACAGCAAACCGTTGTCGTTGTGACCGCGCCCCTGGTCACTTTGCCAGCCTTGCCCACCGCACCCCAGTTGCTGCAACTGCCCGTCAATGCCAAACACGCCCTGGTGCTGGAAGAAGGCACAGGCCGAATCGTCATGGCCAAGGATGCCGACACTGAGGTGCCCATTGCGTCCCTTACCAAACTGGTCACGGCCATGGTGGTGCTGGACAGCAAACCCAATTTGCATGAAACATTGCGCATCACTAGTGACGATGTAGACATGCTCAAACACAGTGCATCGCGCCTTCCGGTTGGCGCACAAATGACCCGCCAGACGGCGTTGACACTGGCACTGATGCAGTCCGAAAACCGTGCCGCCTCTGCGCTGGCCCGTTACTACCCCGGCGGCACCCCTGCTTTTGTGCTGGCCATGCGCGCCAAGGTGCGCAGCCTGGGCCTGACCCGCACGGCCTTTTCCGACCCCACGGGTTTGTCGCCATCCAATAGGTCCACAGCCACCGAGGTGGCCAAGATCGCGGTGGCAGCATCGCACTACCCTGAGATTGCAAGCATCACCAGCGACCGCAGCGACAGCGTGCCGGTCAACGGCCGCGTGCGTGCGGTGCACAACACCAACAAGTTGGTGGGTGGTCGCGGTTGGAATATTCAACTCTCTAAAACGGGATACACCAACGAAGCGGGTCGTTGCCTGACCATGCGTATGAAGAGCGGTAAAAAGCACTTCACCGTGGTGTTGCTGGATGCCGATGGCTCGGCCCAGCGCCTGCACGACGCGGCACGCATACGCGCTTCGCTGGCCAAGCTGCGCATCTAAACACCCACCGCAACACTAACGGGACAGCCGGGTTCTCCTGAACCTGGCTGTTCCCTTGCGCATTCGTTGCCTGGTCGAATGCTGCTATCGTCACTCCGTTTAGATATGACTCTGGGAGGGGCTTGCCTATGATCGATGAACTCGTCGCCTACTTACAGATCGCGCCCTGGCCGTTGCAGCCGGATGTTATTTTTTGGTCTGCACTGATGCTGGTGACAGGAGGCAGCTTGGGCGAATTGGTGTTTCGCAAAGCTGGCCTGCCCCGCATCGTGGGCTACAGCGCGGTGGGCATGGTCATTGCAGTGATTGGACATGGTAGTGGTGACCACTATCTCAACGGTGCAGTGCGCGTTATCGTGGATCTGGCCTTGGGGCTGCTGCTGTTTGAACTGGGTAGCCGCGTCAGTTTGCGCTGGTTGCGTGCCAACCCGGCCCTGCTATTGACCAGCGTGGCGGAATCGTTCTTCAGTTTTTGTGCCGTTTTTGTCGCTTTACGTTGCTTGGATCTGAGCCTGAATGTGGCGCTGGCCTGTGCGACGCTGACGCTTGCTACATCGGCTGCGGTGGTGGGGCGCGTCTCCAGCGAGCTGCATTCAGCTGGCCAGGTGACCGAACGCATGATCATCATGACCGCACTGAACACCTTATTTGCAGTGCTACTGCACAAGCTGGTCATCGGCTGGCTGCATCTGGACACGGCGGGCGACTGGATGGCCGCTATCACCCAGCCCCTGTATACCTTTGGTGGATCGATCTTGGTTGCGGCCTTGCTTTGGCGTCTGGTAGCTTGGATTGCCCGTCGGCTAGACCTCCGCGATGAGAACTCCGTATTGCTGCTGTTGGGTCTGATTCTGCTGGCGCTGACCACCGCACGCATGCTGAACCTGTCTACCCTGCTGGTGCCATTGTTAGCCGGCGTGTTGTTGCGCAATACCACGCAACGGCCATGGGTCTGGCCACGCCACTTTGGCACGGCAGGTGGCGTGCTGGTGCTGATGCTGTTTGTGATCGTCGGTGCGTCGTGGTCGCTACCGGCACTGGCCATTGGCGGTGCGACGGCTGTCGTCTTGTTGTTGGTGCGCATCGTGAGCAAAGGTGCCGTGGTGGCAGCTGGGGCGCATTGGAGCGGCATCAGCGTACGCCAGTCGTTGGCACTGAGCATGGCGCTGACGCCCATTTCTGGCACCGCGTTGGTCTTGCTGGCCGATCTGCAAATCAGCCACCCCGCGTTTGCAACCCAGGTTTCACCCATCGTCTTCAGCGCCATTGCCATCATGGAATTGTTAGGGCCCATCATTGTGCAGTGGGGCTTACGAATAGCAGGCGAACTGCCTGGTCGCACAGCGCCCGCAAACAACTTCAACAGCAAGGGAGGCCGACCATGAACCTTGGTAACTTTGCAGAGTCTGCCGCGCTGAGCATGGGCGTAGAGCTGGAGCTGCAGATCGTCAACCTGCATGACTACGACCTGAGCCCTGGATCAGACGACCTGTTGCGATTAGTTGGCCGGCGCAAGCTGCCCGGCCTGGTGACGCCCGAAATCACCGACAGCATGATCGAACTGTGCACCGGCGTTTGCACCAGCCATGCCGAAGTGCTGTCGCAGTTGACCGAGATTCGCGATGCACTGGTGCAATGTGCTGCGCAATTGAACCTGGGCTTAAGTGGTGGTGGCACGCATCCTTTCCAGCACTGGAGCGAGCGCCGCATTTACGACACGCCCCGCTTCCACCAAGTGGCTGAGTTGTATGGATACCTGTCCAAGCAGTTCACCATTTTCGGCCAGCACGTGCACATCGGTTGCCCCAGCCCTGACCAAGCCCTGGTGTTGTTGCATGGCCTGTCGCGCTTTATTCCGCACCTGATCGCGCTGTCGGCTTCATCGCCATTCGTGCAGGGAACCGACACTGGCTTCCATTCCGCACGGTTGAATTCGGTGTTCGCCTTCCCGCTATCGGGCCGGGCGCCCTTTGTGCTGACGTGGGACGAATTCACGGTCTATTTTGACAAGATGGCACGCACCGGCGTCGTCAAAAGCATGAAAGACTTTTACTGGGACATTCGCCCCAAGCCAGAATATGGAACCATCGAAGTGCGCGTGCTGGACACGCCGCTCACCATCGAAAAGGCCGCAGCCATGGCCGGCCTAGTGCAGTGCCTGGCGCGCTGGATCAGTATGGAGCGGCCGTTTGAGCCCGCCGAGGACGACTACCTGCCCTACACCTTCAACCGCTTCCAGGCCTGCCGTTTCGGGCTGGATGGCACCTTTGTAGACCCCAAGACCGGCGAACACCGCACACTGCGCGACGACATTTACACCACGTTCACTGCGCTGGCGCCACACGCAGCCGCGTTGCACGCCGAAGACGCACTAGCCCTGCTGCGCAGTGAACTGGCATGGCTGGGCAACGACGCCACGTGGATACGCGGTGTGGCCGAGCGCGAGCATTTATTGCCTGAGGTGGTGCGCCAGCAGTGCCGGCGCTGGGCCGGGCAACCGGTGTAAGCTCTGCAAATACTGGTGGGTTAATATTGCTTTAATAATTGCGTGGGGGATTGGCTGGAAAATGGCCAGGCTCGCATGTAACTTTGCAAACCGTCGGCCACAAGCGGTCGGGGCGCAACACCTCGTCACCTGCCATGCAAAAAAGTCCTTTCACGATCTGGCTCACCCGCGGCACGTATCCCCGACTGTACCTGCCAATACTGGCCATCATGGTTGTGGTCATCGTCGTTCGCTACGACCTCATGATCAAGTCAGAGGTCAAAGCAGTTCAGCAAGGACGGCAAGACAAGCTTCAACTCATAGAGCACTACGCATTCCCAAGGCTACTCACCCAAAGCGCAACCGGTGATGCCGCATCCATGCATGGAATGCTGGAATCCGAGGCGCGGTTGAACCCCGACATCACGGCCCTGCGCTGGCAGCATGGTGACGTCGTCGCATCGGTAGACCTAGCTACCGCCAAAGGATCACAGGTACCGGCCTGGTTCAAGAGGCTGACAGGTTTGGAGCCGATGGAGAAAGTTTGGCAAGTTCCATTGCCAGACGGATCGCAAGCAAGCCTGCGCGTGCAATTGGGGGTAGGCCACGCGCAAGAGCAAGTCTGGGGCACGGTCAGCACCCAGATGCCGATTACTGCCCTGAATATTTTTACCATCCTGTTTCTGCTGACCTTGTTGGTACGCGCCAACCACGGGATGCACAAACGGTTGGACAGTGCAACCAGCAAATTCCGCGCGGGGCAGCTCCAGACACGCATGGTGGAACGCGGCACGCAGGAAGCTCGCGCCTCTGCACGCACTTTCAACCTGATGGCCAGCGAAATTCAACGCTTGGTACTGTCACTGGAACACACCCAAAGACAACGGGAAGAACAGCTGCACTTCACCCGTCAACTGATTGATGCGCTGCCACTCCCGGTATTTGTGCGTACCAGCAGCGGCACCTGTCTGAGTGTGAACAAGGCGTGGGAGCAGCTCTTTGATACACCGGCCGCGGCGGTGGTTGGAAGCCCACTGCACAGCGACTTTGTACCGATAGAACCCAAGCGCACCAGCATGGAACGCCGCGCCTTGCCCCGCCAAGGCAACGAGGTTCTGGTCCAGTCCGGCGCATTCGATACACGAGAGATGACTTACTTCAAGGCCACGTTTTTTACCACTGACGGGGCCGACGGCGGCACCATCAGCGCGCTGGTCGACATTACGGATCGCAAGCTCGCGCAAGAAGAACTGTTGGCCGAAAAAGAACGCGCCGAAGTCACCCTGTCATCCATCGGCGATGGTGTCATCACCACCGACATGGCAGGGCGCATCCAATCCATCAATGAGGTAGGCCAGTCTTTGACCGGCCATACCACTGCCCAAGCGGTGGGCCAAACTTTGGCTACCGTATTCAAACTCGACACCAACACGTCCCCAGCCTTGCCTTATGGAACTGCCATGGGAGAGCTGCATACCACCACCCAGCGCATGCACGCAACCCAACAGGTGCTGGTGCACCGGTCCGGCGAGCGCTACCCGATCGAGTTCACCGCAGCCCCCATTCGAAAAGGCGATGGCCCGCAGGTTGGCTGTGTACTGGTGTTTCGCGATGTCAGTGAAACCCGTGATCTGCGCCACCAGATTTCGTGGCAAGCAACCCATGACGCGTTAACCGGGTTGAACAACCGCACCGCGCTGTCCGAACGCCTGACACACGCCATCTTCCAAGCCAAGCAGGACCACAAACTGCTCGCCGTGTGTTTGCTGGACCTGGACTATTTTCAAACCGTTAACGAGCAATATGGCAACGCGGTCGGAGACTTGCTGCTGAAGGAAGTCGGCTTACGTTTGCTGGACAAGCCCGATGATATGGGCGACACCGCCCGACTCGGAGGCGACGAGTTTGTGGTGCTGCTCCATGGGCATACCGACGCCGCCGGCATCCGCGATCAGGCGCAGCAGTTGCTGCAACGTATTGCACAACCCTATGCCATTGGTGACCACCAGATCAGCCTTACGGCGAGCGTTGGCGTGTCCATTTTCCCTTTGGACAACTCCAACCCAGACACCCTGATGCGCCATGCAGACCAGGCCATGTGCCAGGCCAAACAAACCGGGCGCAACAGGCTGCACCAGTTTGATGCCCAGGACGACCTGAACATCCAAACCCACCACTCGCATGCGACGCGCATTGCATACGCTTTGCGTTCTGGTGAGCTGCGCCTGTTCTACCAGCCCAAGGTGAACTTGCGCAGTGGTCGCATCCTGGGTTTTGAGGCGCTGATGCGCTGGGACCACCCCGAACGCGGCATTGTCAGCCCTGGCGAATTTTTGCCATTGATTGAACAGTCGGACCTGATCGTCGAAGCAGGCAATTGGGCTTTGCACAAAGCAATGGAGCAGCTCGACGAATGGGCGCTTCAGGGACGTGGCTGGATGGTCAGCGTGAACATTGCAGCACGCCACTTTCACCGCCCCGATTTTGTGGAGTGCATGCGCCAACTACTGGAGCAATACCCACGTGTGCCTTCGCATTTGCTGGAGCTGGAGATTCTGGAGTCGGCCGCGCTGCAGGACGTAGCCCATATGCGAGAGGTCATGCAGGGTTGTCAGGCTCTGGGGGTGCAGTTTGCACTGGACGACTTTGGAACTGGCTTTTCTTCGCTCTCGTACCTCAAGCAATTGCCGGCTGAGACCATCAAAATCGACCGCACGTTTGTAGACGGTTTACTGGACAATGCCGACGATCGCACGTTGGTGAACGCGATTGTTGGCCTGTCTCAGGCATTTGGACGGTCAGTGATAGCAGAAGGCGTGGAGACAGCGCAACAGGCGAGCGAACTCTTGGCATTGGGGTGCGAGCTGGGCCAAGGCTACGGCATCTGCAAACCCATGCCAGTGGACTGCGTCAATGCATGGGCTGCGCAATACACCCAGTCGTTTGCGCCCGCATGAAGCGTAGCAAGAAGCAGGACCAAGCAGACACTGCCGGTACTGAACCGGTACAAAAAAGAGATGCCGCTTGTTGACACCCGAAGCCATACAGGCGTTGCAGCTTTGAAGAGGAAGCGTTCAGGCGCGATGGCGAGCTGCGTCGGGTCGCCCAGAACCCGGTACAACGTCACTCATTTGTCGTCGGACTCTGCACTGGGCAGGTAACGTTTCACCAAGTCGAAAAACTTGTCATAGAAAGCATCGGACGCAATGGTTTCACTGCCCACTTTGACCATCGAATCACTGCCTGCCATGAACGGCAACGACACAGAGCCGATGGCGCTCACCCCCAGACTGGCACTGCTATTGTCCTTCTTGAGGGCGTAACGGTCTTGCACTGCCGACGCAAAAGCTATGCTGACCGCACCAGTGGCACTTTCAGGCACACAAACCACCCGAATAGTCATTTGCAAGTGAGATTCTGCTTCTGGTTGAAAGCTTTTCTTGCCTTCAACCCAACTGACTTTGGTGTCGCCGACCAAATAGCCTTGGCTCAGCAAAGCACGGCGTGCCGCTTCACAAGCCTGAGCAGGCGGGGCGTCAAAGAGCCTTGAATACGTTTCAACCGATGTGAACTTTTCTTGCGCCGAGAACATTTTTGCCGGGCCAGAGCAGCCAGCCAAAATACAGCAGCCCAACACCAAGGCTACAAGATGAGAAGGCGCAAATGATCGCCGCATGGTGACAAACTTATTGCCACCGAATACTCGCACCCAGTGCGTGTTCAACGTTTCATATTCCATACCCGGCATTGTCGCGGTTTATGGAACAAGTGGATTGCTACCGCCTCTGGTGGGGCCTTCCCTGGATATATACAAAAACACACTGTCATAAGCACCCAGTAGCGGGATAGTTTCGATATTCTGCGGCGACTGTCCGGTTTCTGGCGAGTTTCTGAATAGACACTCAACAGGCTACGCCAAAGGCATCAAGCCCGACGTTTTGCAGGTGTACATCGCCTGGTCGGCCACGTCCAGAATATCGCGCAGGTTGTCGCCGTCTTTGGGGTACCAGGCGTAGCCCACGCTGGTGCCCACGGCCACAATTTGACCGGAGTCGAGTGTCAGGCTTTGCGACACAACCTCTGCCAGCTTCAGGCCCAAAGCCTCCAGTTGGGAGCGTTGGTTGATGGACTCGACGATCAGTACAAACTCGTCTCCACCCAAGCGCGCTACGGTGTCAGACTCGCGCACAACCGACACCAAGCGCTGCGCCACGGTGACCAGCACTTTGTCACCCGCCGCGTGCCCATAGGTGTCGTTGATCGCCTTGAATTTATTGAGGTCCAGCATCAGCACCGCAAACTGTTTGCGCTTGCGCCTGGCGTGGCGCATGGCCACTTCAAAGCGATCCATCAGCAGAAGCCGGTTAGCCAGGCCAGTCAGAGGATCTTGAAAAGCGCTCTTGCGCAAAGCGCGCTCTGCGTCCTTGAGTTTGGCTATGTATTTTTTGAGCCGCTCGTATTTACTCTTGACCTGCCGCAGCCGATAGGCCAAAAACGCGACCATCATCCCCAGAGTTATGACTGAGACGGCAAATGCAGCGTAAATAAAAAACTGTGGCATGGTTTGAGACTATTCTGGGTTCGCAGCAACGTTTATTCCATGCCTTGAACACTTTTTTACAAACCAACCCTGCAAATAAAGTCTACACCTAGCCACCGGCACACTTACCCCCTCACCGGCACCACGGGTCAACGGGTCACTGCACCACTGGCTCAAACTGGCAAAAAGCGAAACCAACGCTGGCCTCGGCATTTGCCCCAAAGAAAGTGCAAAAGCGCGTCGATGTCGAATGGGATTTCAGTTGCTCAATGCAGAAGATACTGACGCACTCTAAGCCGCGCATGCAGACTTTTAATGCCGACCGATTCCACCAATGTGCTGCTCTGCATCCAAACAGACTACTTTTTGATCAAAGAAATTTGCGCCAAGAATCGCATCGACATTCGGTTCGACAAACTCAATGAGCGCTGCTGCCAATGGGGTAACGACGACATCCCCCAATTTCAACATCTTGAATTTGTAAATCTCAGGTTGTATTCCGTGTTGATAGGGAGCAACTTTAAGTTTTAGAACGGACGGCCGTATGACAGTGAAGTTTGCCCCCGAGTCAAATCCAACGGTAAGCATTCGCGAGCCATTCCAAACATACGACTGGAAAATTCCATTTTGGAAATCTAGCGGGAAACTTGCCATCTCGCACTCTTGTTGCATGGCATGTTCATCCCCAGTGCGGTAAAGCCTAATTTCGTTTTTAAAGTAATCAAGTGCCAATAGATGGTTTTTGAGCAACGCTGCACCAACATAACTTTCGCCGGACTCAGGAAGTCCAACGGCATCAATTTCAGGGAAATAGAGCCCTCCGATTCGCACGTTCTTCAGCGGAATTCGAAAGCTGGAATGAAGAGTACCGTCAAAAGTTTTGTAGGACGTACTTACTCCACTTGTCAATTCTCCAATCTTCGATGCATCCGCTTTGGCCAGTACAACCTCCATATTTGCGCCCAAGTCCAGCAGTAACTTGAGGTGCTGGTTACCGATCGTGGCTTCTATATAGGGCATGCCGCCGATTAACTGAAAGGGGAGCGTAATTGGTGAAGATCCGATTTGAGGCAGGTTCTCCCGTCCGACCGTGCTTGGAAGCACTAGCTTGGCGTCTTGTGTTTGAGATGCATCTGCTCCAAACCCCAATACAGCTGAAAGAACACCAAAAGCGAACGATTTGTACATTTTGGACCGCATCTTTTAGAAAAATCTCACTATTGATCTACGTTTCGCGAAAGTCTATTTTTCTCGGCATTGTTGCCCGACAGTTGAGGAATACGGGAATTTTTCGGATTGCGTTGGTACGAAACGGCAGGACCGGGCAGCAAAGAAGCCAACGCCCGTATTGGACCCAACACTGTCAAAACCCAACTTTAGTTCACGTAATCGATGCAGATTAGTCCGAATGGACTATCGCCATGGTCGATGTAGTTGGCTAACATTCAGCCATAAATTTCTCGAATGGGTATGTCATGAAAAAATTCGTTATTTCCGCAATCTTGACGGTTGGAGCTATTTTGTCTGCCAACGCAGCCGAAATTACCGGCCTCGTGAACACGGGCAGCTTCGCCAGCGGTACACAGGATACCAATTACCATTTGAACGTCACAAGCTTTGGCTATGTGACCGCAAATGGTGCTTTCCCACTGAGTGGAAATTGGTTAGCGAACTCTGCTGATTCGAGTTGGATTACCCCCACCGCAGCGCAAGGTCAGTCACTTGATCCCTCTGCCGATGGTTTGTATTCATGGGTTCTCAGTTTTGACCTCACCGGATTCAGCGCTTCTTCTGCAAGCTTCGTCGGTAAATTCGCTGCTGACAATTCTGCAGTAGCAAAACTCAATGGCGTTGAGATCGGAACTTCATCCGGCTTCTCCAGCTTCTCTGACTTTAGTGCTACCTCTGGATTTAACAGCGGCATCAACACCCTGGAGTTTTTGGTGACGAACACAGGCCAAAATGGCGGCAACCCGACTGGCCTTCGTGTTGAATTTACACAGTCAAACGTCGTTTCGGCAGTACCAGAGCCAGAAACCTACGCATTGATGTTGGCAGGTCTTGGTCTGATGGGTGCTGTTGCCCGCCGCCGCAAAGCCAAGCAAGTCTGATTCGTTTCAGAACCAATTACGGGAGCTTAGGCTCCCGTTTTTATTTGTACTCCACCGAAAGTCAGCAAACGTTTAGGTTTGAATGGCTCCCACCCTTCGTCAAGCTTGTCGGCCTGGGTACAGTTGCCCGGTTAGACACCTTACACACCTGACCGGCATCAGAGCTTCGCTGTCTGTCCGTCAACCGCGACGCGCATCTCATCTCCGGTAAATGCAGCCCATCGCACAAGCCGCCACTCCGACTGGATTGATCGCACAATGACCCCATACAGCAACCCTCTTGCCAAAGGAATACACGGTGAATGCCTTCTCTAGTGGAGACTCTATTGCGCCGACTGAGGCCGCTCTTACCCAGGAATCGGGCACTGGCGTCCGTGGCTGGCTCCTCGTCCTATGCTTGATGTTGACAATCATTGGCCCACTCATCTCCGCCTGGCTGATGGCTGAAGACTACGCGGCGCCCGGCGTTTCATTGCTTGCGCAGGCCGTTTCCACCGTATTTGGCATGTATGCCGGCATCCGCCTATGGTTGATACAGACCAACTCGGTGAACATAACCAAGATCGCACTTCTGGTTGGACTTGCCGCGGACATTCTTTCAACGGCCATCGCGGTTACCACTGACCTAACATCAGGGGCAGTTGATGACGTGCTCATGCAGACCCTTTTTCGGGTTGCACCAAGCCTCATATTTTTCACGCTGAGCTTTGCCTACTTACAGCATTCTCGTCGTGTCCACTTCACCTACGTCACGAGCACTCCTGATACCTAATCGAGTAGTTGAAGAGGCCTCCAACCTCAGCTCCCAAAACATTCACTATGCGAGTCCACAGAGGGTGATGTGACGGGCTGGCGCCCAATTCGCCAGCCCCACACAATCGATGGCGAGCAAAGTACGCCACTACCCACAGCAGCTACTATAGACATAGCACTACTCTTATATTGCGCGAGGGCTAGATATGCAGCGCATGCCCCAACGCTCGCATCGCCGCCTCTTGCACCGCTTCGCCCAAGGTCGGGTGCGCGTGGATAGTGCCTGCCACATCTTCCAACGTCGCCCCCATCTCCAGCGAATGCGAGAAGGCCGTGCTCAGCTCCGACACACCAGCCCCCACCGCCTGCCAGCCGACGATGCGGTGGTTGTCGCGCCGGGCGACCACGCGCACAAAGCCATCGGTAGATTCCAGCGTCATGGCGCGGCCGTTGGCAGCGAACGGAAACTGCGCAGTGATGCAGTCCAGCCCAGCCTTGGCAGCGTCCGCAGGCGCCAGCCCTGCGACCACGACCTCAGGGTCGGTGAAGCAGACGGCAGCGATGGCTGCAGGGGCGAAATGGCGGCGTTTACCCGAAATGATTTCGGCCACCATCTCGCCCTGCGCCAT
>JBDTAG010000349.1:0-4719 GCA_039924745.1 Rhodoferax sp. | reverse complement strand
GGTTTCTACGAAGCGCTGGGTGCCAAGACGCAGAAGCTGATGGCTGGGTTGAAAAACGCTGCTGACAAAACCGGAGTGCCATTCAGCGTGGACAGCGAAGGCGGCATGTTCGGCTTCTTCCTGTTTGACAGCCTGCCGCAGAACTACGCCAAGGTCATGACTACAGACAACCAGCGCTTCAACACCTTGTTCCACGGCATGCTGGATCGGGGGGTGTACTTGGCACCCGCGCTATACGAGGCTGGCTTTGTGAGTGCTGCGCATAGCGACGAAGACATTGCGGAAACTGTTCGGGTGGCTGAAGAGGTTTTTAGATTGCTATAGTTTCAATAGCTATTGAACCAATATTGACGAGGGCTATCGGCCTATTTGTCCATAGACTCGTTGCTTGAGGCCCTGTTTGCAAGCACCTCGCGCGCGGCGCGGCTAGATAAGCACCAATAACCGCAACACCCAACCCGCTATCAGAACTACAAGCCCAACGCGCCAAGCATCTGCCCCAATCCGCCAGCGCTGCACACGTCGTCCGGTCCAAGCTTCAAAACCCAGCTGCACAGAATGCGCCGCTACAAGCGCCAGCAGCACCACAAGACCAGGATTGAGCTGCCACGCTGCCAAAAAATTACCATCCACAAGCGCCGCACAAACACGGGTGCCGCCGCATAGTGGACAAGGCACACCGGTCAGGTGTCGAAAGCCGCACAGCGGCAAGTCGCCCAGAGACAGCACCAAGGGCGCGCCCAGCAGTGCAAGCGGCCAGCCCAGCGTCAGCGCGGAGCGCCACTGACGCTCGGGCTGGCTGAGGGGTTCGGTATTAGCCAAGAACAATGGCGGGCGCGGGGCCACCACCGTTGGTAAGCTGCTTGGCCATGTGGTAGCTGCCGATGAAGCCAATAGGGAATGTGAAGATGACGCCGATACCGCACAGAATGCTCCCGATGCCGCCAACGATGCCCAACACCAGTGCACAAAGGAAAGCACTCACTAGGTTGTCTTTGACCGCTTCAAACGCACGCCTGATGGCGTTGATGCCATCTTTCTCGCCGACCGCCACCAGATATGCCGAGGTGGGGACCAGAGCCATTATCAGCAGACCAGGAATAACACACAGCATGAAACCGATGGCAACAATGATGGTCGACAGCAGCACGGCCAGCAAGGCCGGTACAACATCGTCAAAGCCTTTGAACACATCGGCGATCTCGACCTTCTGGCCTTCGTCTTGGCGTTTGATCATGCGCATATAGCCCACCATCATCGGCCCAGTCAGCACACCGCCCGTCACCCCGCCCACAATGCCAACCAGCAGAGAGGTCACGATGTGGGTAATGGGGTCTTTTTTGAAACCGTCAATGCCAGCAGAAAGACAAGTACCGATGTCGGGTGCAGCCATAGTAATACCTTTGTCAGTGAACGGGTTGAAAACCGCATGCTAACACCAGCGATGGGCGTACCGACACACATCAGGCCCAGTACCACGCACTAAAACGCTACTATATTTATAGCTGCACTCTCATATTCCACGAGGGCTACAGACCTATTTTTCAAAAATCAGTGTCGGAAGTGTCGCACGCCGCTGAACACCATGGCCACACCGCGCTCGTTGGCAGCGGCGATCACCTCGTCGTCGCGCATAGAGCCGCCGGGCTGGATGACGCAGGTGGCGCCTGCGTCCACCACCACGTCCAGACCATCACGGAACGGGAAAAAGGCGTCGCTGGCGACCACGGTGCCAGCCAATGACAAGTTGGCGTGGCCTGCCTTGATACTGGCGATGCGGGCCGAATCCAGGCGGCTCATTTGGCCAGCACCCACGCCCATGGTCATGCCACCTTTGCAGAATACGATGGCGTTGGACTTGACGAACTTGGCCACGTTCCACGCGAACAGCAGGTCGTTCAACTCTTCTTTGGTGGGCTGCTTGGTGGTGACCACTTTCAGATCGGCCATCGCCAGCTCGTGGTTGTCGGAGGTCTGCAGCAAGATGCCGGAGCCGATGCGCTTCATGTCCATGGCGTTGCGGCCGTTGTCCCAATCGCTCGCGCCGCCTTTTGGCAGGTCGATTTGCAGAATGCGCACGTTGACTTTGGTTTTGAAGACTTCCAGCGCCGCAGCGGTGAAGCTGGGGGCCATCAAAACTTCGACAAACTGCTTGGCAATTTGTTGTGCTGCTGCTTCATCCAATTCAGTATTCAAAGCGATGATGCCGCCAAATGCCGAGGTGGGGTCGGTCTGGAACGCCTTGCTGTAGGTCTCCAGCGCATTCTTGCCGACCGCCACGCCGCAGGGGTTGGCGTGCTTGACGATCACGCAAGCGGGGGCGGTGAAGCTCTTGACGCATTCCCACGCAGCGTCGGCGTCGGCCAGGTTGTTGTACGACAGTTCTTTGCCCTGCAACTGCTTGGCGGTGACCAGCGAGCCGGGCGCGGGGTACAAGTCGCGGTACAGCGCGGCTTGCTGGTGGCTGTTTTCACCGTAGCGCAGGTCTTGCACTTTGATGAAACGGCCATTGCTCTGTCCGGGAAACAGGTCGAGCACGGGGGCCTTGTCGCCCGCAGGCACCTCATCACCCACTTGCACGGCAGAGAGGTAATCACTGATCGCACCGTCGTATTGGCTGACGCGGTTGAATGCCGCTACGGACAAGGCGAACTTGGTTTTGTCGCTGACTTTGCCCTTGGCTTTGAGCTCCGCAATCACGGTGGCGTATTGCGATGCGTCGGTCAGCACAGCAACGTCTTTCCAGTTCTTGGCCGCGCTGCGCACCATGGCGGGGCCGCCAATGTCGATATTCTCAATCGCGTCTTCCAACGTGCAGCCGGGTTTGGCCACGGTGGCTTCGAACGGGTACAGGTTGACCACCAGCACGTCGATGGTGTCGATTTTGTGCTCGGCCAAGGCAGCCATGTGCTCGGGGAAATCGCGGCGGGCCAGCAGCCCACCGTGCACGCGGGGGTGCAAGGTCTTGACGCGGCCATCCAACATTTCGGGAAACCCGGTCATCTCGGCTACTTCGGTCACGGGCAAGCCTGCTTCGGCCAACAACTTGGCGGTGCCGCCAGTGGACAGCAGTTTGACTCCATGTGCATGCAAGGCTTGCGCCAGTTCGACGATGCCGGTTTTGTCAGAGACAGAGAGAAGTGCGTTCATGTGGGAAGCGAGTCAAAAGGGTTAAAAAGCAAGAGAAGTTCAGTCAATCAGTCGGTGTTCCAGCAGCTTCTTGCGCAAGGTGTTGCGGTTCAAACCCAGCCACTGCGCGGCCTTGGACTGGTTGTTGTCAGCCTGTTCCATGACTACTTCGAGCAGCGGTTTTTCCACCGCCCGCACCAGCATATCGTGCATGCCACCGGGTTCGGTGCCACGCAGGTCTTTAAAGTAACCTTCCAGACTGGTACGTACGCAGTCTTCTATGAGCTTCTTGCTCATGGGGTTGCACATTCCATAGTGTTGTCTCTTCCTCTAATGCCGACCGTTTGCCCTTTCTGGGGGATGCGGTCTGTTTGTTCGTGTAAGTCGTCCAAAAATTGCTCAACGGCACGCACTTGCGCCGCACTGTTCTCTAAGGTGTTCATCTGCCCGCGAAACACCTCACCACCGGGCAACTCGCGCACATACCAACCGATATGCTTGCGAGCGGAGCGCACACCAATGAACTCGCCATAAAGGCTGTAGTGATCATGCAGATGCTCGACCAGCAAGCGCTTGACTTCGCTCACCAACGGCGGCGCAAGATGCGTGCCGGTTTCCAAAAAATGCGTGATCTCGCGGAAGATCCAAGGCCTGCCCTGGGCCGCGCGACCGATCATGATGGCGTCAGCGCCGGTGGCTTTCAAAACTGCCAGCGCCTTTTCAGGCGTGGTGATGTCGCCATTGGCCACCACCGGTATCTGCACTGCTGCCTTGACCGCCGCGACGGTGTCGTATTCGGCCTCGCCCTTGTAACCCTGTTCGCGCGTGCGGCCGTGCACGGCCAGCATCTGCACGCCAGCGCCTTCAAAAGCCCGGGCCAGGACGACGGCATTCTTGTGTGTTTGGCACCACCCGGTGCGCATCTTCAGCGTGACGGGAACGTTATGCGGCGCACAGGCGGCGACCACGGCCTCGACAATGGACAAGGCTAGTGCTTCATCCTGCATCAACGCCGAGCCCGCCCACTTATTGCAGACCTTCTTTGCAGGGCAGCCCATGTTGATATCGATGATCTGCGCTCCCCGTTCGATGTTGTAAACGGCGGCGTCGGCCATCATTTGCGCCTCGGTGCCGGCAATCTGCACGGCAATGGGGCCCGGCTCGCCTTCATGGTTGGCGCGGCGCGATGTTTTCAGCGTGTCCCACAAATCGCGACGCGACGTGACCATTTCGCTCACCGCGTAACCCGCGCCCAGTCGCTTGCACAACTGGCGAAAAGGCCTGTCCGTCACACCCGCCATGGGTGCGACAAACAAGGGATTCGCCAGAGCGAAGTGGCCGATGCGCATACGATTATTTCTTGGAATTGGGGATTGGCTGAGACAACGAATTGCAAGCCGGAGGCCATTCTAGCTGCTTAAAATTTCAGCAATTGAAATTTTGTAAAAATGTTCTACCACCAAGTCCTACACTGTATCCATGCCCCATTGGATTGAACAATTGCTTACTTTGCTGTCTCTACCAGAGTACAGCTTGACGACCGTTTTTTTGGTGTCCTTCATCTCGGCCACCCTGATCCCGCTGGGGTCT
>JBDTAG010000348.1:0-5050 GCA_039924745.1 Rhodoferax sp. | reverse complement strand
AGCCCAGCATTTCGACCGCCACGGCGGCGCCGATGTGGAGCATGTCGGTTGGCAACGCGCTGGAGAGGTAATAGAACACGACGTTGGGTACTGCCATCGCCACGATCAGCACCGGCATCGCTTTGCGCAGGCTGAGCCAAGCGGTGAAGTAGCCCCCCACAATGCTACCCACCAGAAACGCCGCTGTACCTACCGTGCCGTAGATGCCACCCACTTGCTCGGTGGTCAGGCCCAAGCCGCCTTTGTCGCGCGCCTCCAGTAGAAACAAAGGCCCAATGGTCTGCACTTGTCCTTCGGCAAATCGGAACAGCACGATGAACAGGATTGCCAGCCAAATGCCAGGCTTCTGCAAAAAGTCTTTGACCACTTCGGCAAGGGTTTTGAACACACTGCGCACCGTCAAATCGGCGTGTTCGGTATTCAAGGTGCCGGGCAACGCCCAAGCGTTGTAGCTGGCCAACGCAGCCAGCAAGACTGCCAGAAACACAAAGATGGCAGACCAGGCGTTGAATACCCCAAAACGGGTTTCCAAGTGACCGGCTAACACCAGCAAACCGCCCAATGTCAAAAACTTGGACGCGTTGAAGAAAGCACCTTGCCAACCCGCATAGGCTGCCTGCTGCTTGTCGCCCAAGCTGGCCATGTACAAGCCGTCACACGCAATGTCGTGCGTGGCCGATGCATAAGCCAGTACAAAAAACACCGCAATGCTGGCTGCAAAGTACATCGGCAGTTGCAGCGCAAGCGCCATTACCGCCAAGCCTGCCGCACCGGTGAACTGCATGGCGACGACGATCAGCTTCTTGCTGCGTGCCATTTCCAAAAACGGACTCCACAGTGGCTTGAAGGCCCAGGCCAGACCGAGCAGGCCGGTCCAGCGTGCGATCTGGTCATTGGCCACGCCCATGTTCTTGTACATCAGGCCAGCAATCAGCATGACGACAAAAAACTGCATGCCCTGCACAAAGTACAGACTGGGCACCCAGGTGATGGGCGAGCGCGTCGCTGCGGTGTCTTGGGTCATGGGTGTCCAGTGGGTTGGGTTAAGAGATCAAGTCTGCGTTAGGGCGACTGGCGCACTACCGGGTGCAGTGGCTTCGCCGTGCAGCCAGGCCTTCAGCGCAACCATGGCCCCGTCGGCATAGCCCCAGGTCACGACGGCGGGCGCGTGGATGTCCAGCACCTGGAAGGGGTTCCAGATCGCCAGGTGCAGATCCACACCTGGGGCATGGGCAGACGACTGCGCGTAGCGGCCGTGGTGGTTGGACACCAGCACATTGCGGCGGCCATCGCGCGGCAGCGTTTGCACATCGAGTTCGCGCAGCGTGGCGATGGGCAGGTATTGCACGTCGGTGAAGCTTGCAAACAGGTCTTGAATCTGTTGCAACGGCAACCCGGCTTCAGACACGCCATCACTGGCAACCGAGGCTTGGGCGATCACACGCAGCGGTGTGTTGCGCGCCGGTGGCGTAGGCGCGCCAATAGCAGTCAACCCACGGGCCCAGGCCTTGTTCATGAGAGCCACATCCAAGGCCTGTTGCACGTCGCGGTAAAACGTCGTTTGCAGCGGGAAGCGACGCGCCAGATCATCGACGCGGTCGCAAGCGACCTGCAGTTCGGTGGCATCCAATGCGTTAGATTGCATGGCCGCGCCAATGGCCTCCAGTGCGGCCAGTTGTTCGTGGCGTGCACCTTGGGCCAGTACCAGATCGGCTCCGGCTTGCAAGGCCAGCACGGCAGCGCGGGCGTGGCCATAGCGGTCGTGCACGGCCTTCATCATCAGCGCGTCGGTGATGACCACGCCTTTGTAGCCAATGGCCTCGCGCAACACGCCGGTCAGCACCTTGCGTGACAGCGTGGCGGGGTGATCGGGATCGATCTGCGGGTAGACGATATGGGCCGTCATGACCGCGGGGGCAGCAGACGCCAGCACGCGGAACGGAATCAGCTCCAGCGCCTCCAGCTCGGCCAGCGACTTGTTCACCGTGGGCAGTGCGTGGTGCGAATCGGTATGCGTGTCGCCATGGCCGGGGAAATGCTTGACACTGCAGGCCACGTCCTCGGACATGGCGCCTTCCATCCACGCACCGGCCAATCGGGCCACGGCCATGGGGTCGGCGGAGAAACTGCGCTCGGCAATGACAGGGTTGGCAGGGTTGTTGTTGACGTCGAGCACCGGCGCAAAATTCCAGTTGATGCCCAAGCTGCGCAGGCCACGCGATACGGCGGCACCCACCTGTTTGGCCTGCTCCAAATCGCCACAGGCGCCCAGCGCCATGGCGGCTGGGGCCTGCGGCAAAAAGGTGGCGCGTATCACTGAGCCGCCTTCCTGGTCTATGCCGATCAGGGCCAGCGGGCCCATGACCTCGCGCAGGTCCGCGGTCAGCTTGCGGACCTCTGCCTCGGTGCCCAGGTTTTTGCGGAACAGGCACACCGCGCGGATATGGTGGTCGCGCAAAAAGTCGGCCGTGTCGGCGTCAAGGGATTTGCCCTCTAGGTCCACCATCACCAGGTGGCCTGGCTGCAAAGAAGTGTGTTGCATGGTTGTGCGTATGGCGTAGTGCGTGTCTGCTGGTGGCTCAGTGGGTCTTGGTGACCTTGGCCAAAAACCGTGGCTCATCGGGGTTGCGGCCACGCGCACGCGCCAGTTGCTCCACCATGGGGTAGAAGCTTTGGATCAGCGAAATCGGGTCCAGGTCGATCGAGTCGGTCTCGACAATGGGCAGGTTGGCGCCGGGTGTGCCTGCGGGTGCGGCCAGCAGGACTTTGGCACCACGTAGGCGCATTTCTTCGGCCAGCGCCAGCAGGCCGGCCTGGGCCGGGCCGCGCGGCGCGAATATCAACAGTGGGTAGCCTTCTTCGATCAAGGCCATGGGGCCGTGTTTGACTTCGGCGCTGGAGAAAGCCTCGGCCTGTATGCCGCAGGTCTCTTTGAACTTGAGCGCCGCCTCCAGCGCGACCGGCATGCCGGTGCCGCGGCCGATGACAAACAGGCGATCCACGTTCTGCAAAACTTCCACCGCAACTGACCAATCCATGGACGCCGCGCGGGACAACACACCTGGCAATGCGGACAGCGAAGACTGCAGTACCAAGTCATCTTGCCACGCCGCGACGACTCGGGCACCTGCTACCAACTGGGCGATATAGCTCTTGGTGGCGGCCACACTGGCCTCGTTGCCTGCGTGCAAAGGGAACACCCATTGCGCAGCCTGGGCCAATGGCGAGTCGGGTTTGTTGACGAAAGCGGCGGTGACCGCACCGCCTTCGGTGAAGTAGCGGGTGGGTGCGACCAGGTCCGGGCTTTGGCCGGATTGCGAGAACGACAAGGACACCAAACCTTTGCACGCAATCTGCGATTGGTACAGCGTGATCAGCGACATCGGCAAGGATGTGACTAACCGCCCCATGCGGGCCATCACCAAATAGGCCAAGAAATGCGCGGCGTGGTCTGAGCTGCCACGGGCCACCGTCAACACGGCGGACGGATTTTGCTGGCGCAGCAGGGCGCCAAATTCAAAATATTCCTTGTCGTTGTGGGCCAGTTGAAACGCCACGGCTTGCGGCGCTTCGCGGGCTTCAGAGAGCATCAGTGTGGTCAATGGAATGTCCTTCAATGTAGATAGATTGCAATTGCAGATCGCGGTTCAGCACGACGACGTCGGCCCAGGCGCCCATCGCCAAGCGGCCGCGGTCGACCACGCCGAGGTAATCGGCCGCGTGGGTAGAGACGCGTTTGGACGCGTCCAGAATCGACAGGCCCAGTGTGTCCACCAGGTTGCGCAGCGCCTGGTCCAACGTCAACGTGGAGCCCGCCAACGTGCCATCGGCCAGGCGCACGCCGCCCATGCACTTGAACACCTGGTGGCTGCCCAAGCGGTACTCGCCGTCGGGCATGCCGGTCGCGGCTGTCGAATCGGTGACACAGTACAGGCAGGGTATGGAGCGCAGCGCCACCCGTATCGCACCCGGGTGCACGTGGATCAGATCAGGGATGAACTCGGCGTATTGGGCATGTGCCAGTGCCGCGCCCACCATGCCGGGCTCGCGGTGGTGCAGTCCGGTCATGGCGTTGAACAAGTGGGTGAAGCTGCGCGCGCCTTTGGCCAGCGCCTGCACGCCGTCTTCATACGTGCCCATGCTGTGGCCGATTTGTACGCGGTAGCCTGCGTCGCACAGCGACTCGATCAGCTCCATATTGCCGGGTACTTCGGGTGCCATCGTGATCAGGCGAATCGGCGCCAGCGCGTTGAGCTGGTTGAGTTCGTCGGTCGCTACCGGGCGCGCAAAGTCGGGTTGGGCGCCGAGCTTGCCGTCGTTGATGTAGGGGCCTTCGAGGTGCACGCCCAGCACGCGGGCGCCGCCGGGTGCGCGGGTCTGGCAAATCTCGGTCATCGCTTGCATGGCCGACACCAGATCTTCCATGGGCGCCGTCATCGTCGTGGCGAGCATGGACGTGGTGCCGTGCTGCGCATGGACTTGGCTCACGCGTGCGGCGGCATCGCCGCCTTCCATGATGTCGCGGCCACCAGCACCGTGCACATGCAGGTCGATGAAGCCGGGCAGCACCAGCGGATCGCCCGATGCGCGAGCGGCTTCTTCGCTGATGGCCTTGCCCTGGATGCGCGCAATGCGCCCCTCGGGCGTGAAGGCGATGGACCCATGGACAAATCCGCTCGGGGTCAGGATATTGCCAACGACCACAGCGCTCATCGTTCGCGCCTCATCTCAGCCACGAAGTCGTAGTAGTCGCTACGGCAGTAGGAGTGGGTCAGCTCCACTGCCTGGCCCGATTCGAGATAACCAATGCGGGTGATGAACAGCACGGCCTGGCGGTCGGGTATGCCCAACTGTTCGGCCAGCCGGGGCTGGGCGTTCAGCGCGCGAATGTGTTGCAGCGCGCGCACCGGTGTTTGTTGCACGCTGTCCAAATATTCATACAGCGAATTGCCCACCAACATCGGGTCGGCAATGATCGACTGCGGCAGCACGCTGACCTCATAGGCCATGATGACGTTGTCAGCCAAACGCAGCCGCTCCAGCCGCACCA
>JBDTAG010000347.1:0-6946 GCA_039924745.1 Rhodoferax sp. | reverse complement strand
CCATGTGCCGCTACCGCCCTACATCACCCACACGGATTCGGCTAAAGACGCGCAGCGCTACCAGACCGTGTTTGCCAAAAACCCCGGGGCCGTGGCCGCGCCGACCGCCGCGCTGCACTTCGACCAGGCCTTGCTGGACCAGCTCACCGCCATGGGCGTACACCAAGCCCATGTGACATTGCATGTGGGCGCAGGCACCTTCCAACCCGTCAAGACCGAAAATGTGTCCGAGCACCAGATGCACAGCGAGTGGTACGACGTGCCGACCACCACCCAGCAGGCCATTGCAGAGTGCCGCGCCCGCGGTGGCCGCATCGTGGCGGTGGGCACAACCACCGTGCGCACGCTGGAGTCGTGGGCGCACAGTGGGGTGGCACGTGGTGACACCCGCATCTTCATCACACCGGGCTTTGAATTCAAGCTGATTGACATGCTGGTGACCAATTTCCACCTGCCCAAGTCATCGTTGATGATGCTGGTCAGTGCCTTTGCGGGTTATGACGCCATCATGGCGCTGTACCAAACCGCGATTGCGCGTGAATACCGGTTCTTCAGCTATGGGGATGCCATGCTGTTGAAGCGCGTTTAAGTTCACTGCGTATGCATTCGCCTCGTTTTCAACGTTTTATTCCGCTGCTCGCGGTGTTCGGCTCGGTCACTGCGCTGGGCATTGGCACCTCGTGGGCCAAACAGTGGCTGTTCCCGCTCGTCGGGGCACAGGGCACCACGGCCGTACGCGTTGGACTGTCTGCGGTGTTGATGCTGCTCCTGTGGCGTCCGTGGCGCTGGCACTTGTCGCGGGCTGATGCCAAAGCCATTGCTTTGTACGGCGCGGCGCTGGGCGGCATGAACCTGATGTTTTACATGTCGCTGCGCACGCTGCCCTTTGGCTTGGCCGTGGCCATCGAGTTTTCGGGACCGCTGGCGGTAGCGATTGGGTCCTCGCGCCGCGCGGTGGATTTTGTGTGGGTGGCGCTTGCCATCGGCGGGCTGGGCATGCTGTTGCCGCTGGGCCTAACCGACAACGCATTGGACCCGATCGGCGTGCTGTACGCACTGTCTGCAGCGGTGTGTTGGGCGCTGTACATCGTGTTTGGCAAACGCGCAGGGCATTTGCACGCCGGGCATACCGTGTCCTTGGGCCTGCTGGTGGCCACGCTCGTAGTGGTGCCAGTCGGTGTGGTGCATGCTGGCGCAGCGCTGCTGTCGCCCACCGTACTACTGATTGGCGTGGCGGTAGCGGCGGTCTCCAGCGCCATCCCCATTTCGTTGGAGATGATGGCTTTGAAACGACTGCCAAAAGAGGCATTCGGGATCATGATCAGCATGGAGCCCGCCGTGGCAGCTGTGCTTGCTATGGCACTGTTGGGTGAACAATTGAGCTGGGTACAGTGGCTAGCCATCGGCTGCATCGTGGCGGCATCCATGGGGAGCGCGCTGACGGCCAAGCGGTCAGTGCCTGTGGCTGCGCAGGTATCGCAAAGTATGTGATGGACTTGCGAAGCGGTCGACCGAAGTAACAGCTGCCACTTCAGGCTTCCACCGAAACCAGCGTGGGGTCGTCCGCATGGTCAACCAGCATCGAACCCACCCAAGCCTGCCAGGTTTGCGCAAACGCAGCGCGCTGAGCGCTATCTGCATGTGGCGATAGCGCTGCCTGCATTTGCATCCGAAGTTCTGGTGGACGCGTCACCGCCTCGGGGTGGTGAGACACCTCGACACTCTGTCCGGTGTCCAGCCGTGTAAAACGCATCTCGCCGCGCATCGGCACGCCGTAAGTCAGCAAGTCGCGCCGCGCGTGGCGACCTGCCAGGCCCTGGAACCCTCCGCTACCGGCTGCACCGGTAACCAACCCCGCCACACTGGCGATCACGCCAACCACGCCCGCGTCTTGTGGCTCACGCATCGCAACGCGCACTCCACCGCGCTTTGGCATCTGTCCAGGGTAGAGCCGTGCCAGCGCTGCACGCGTCATTAACCAAGCACCAGCCACTGTCGGGCACGAGTGCCCGGCCAGCTTGACAGCGTCAAGGTAGCGGTATTCGATGAAGCCGCCAAGCGCGGCGCCCAAGGTCTCAGCCAGTTCGTCGTGCATGACGATAGCGGGCACTTGGTCAAAGAAGGCCGGTGTCTGCATCTGCGAGGCGGTCATACCTCCACCTTTTGAAGGGTTCGGTGACCTAACAGAATGGTGATCTTCATGATGATCTGCTCCTTGTGACGACCTCTTAGCTTATACAAATACAGCGCTTTGCGTCTGTGCGCTGACTGACGAATGCCTTTTTATGGGCCGAACCACCAAGTAAACGGCCAGCACTGTTTCTGCGCTAAGTGCGCTGGCGCACGGTTGGACTCGCGCATACGGTGGACAGTAAGATTCCTATGCAAAAAGCTGAACCATCTGAACGTGCATGGCTTCTGGCGAAGGCGGTGTCGGGTACCTCGCAGACTGACGCGCTCCCGCTGACTAACGCCGAGCTCAGGCATTTGCAGGCGCGTGTCATCGCCCGCGAAAACCTGGTCAAAGTGTTGCTGGTCGACGCCCAAGAGCATCAGGTGGAGTTGATGCGAGAGGTTGCTGCTCTTATCTCTCCACGTCCAAGCTGCACACAGCACCCACTTACGATACAAGCGACGACCTGCATGATCAACCTTGTAGACAGTGCTGGTCATCTGCGAGACTTTCGGCTTGGTCCCAAAAACAGCGATGACGCATTCCTATGACGCAACGCGCGCGACGCCCCGTTTTTCTGAACCTGACGCAGATCGCGATGCCGGTCGGCGCGTTGACTTCTATTGGGCACCGGATCAGTGGCGTCATTCTTGCAGTCGCCGCTCCGGCCTCCATCTATCTGTTTGCACTGTCGATGCGTGACGAGATGGAATATGCGCGCGTGATACAGCTGTCAGAGCGCTTCGCTTTCAAGGCGGCAGCGGTGATCGCCGTTTGGGCGCTGGCATTGAGAAAGATGTTGGCGGCCTTGATGTTCATCCGCCGATCCCACCAACATGAAATAACCCAAGAATCTACTTAAGGAGCACACCGCCATGCCTGACAAGAAAACCACCACGTTCAAGACGATTCCCAAAGGTACATCCGTGACTTGGCATTACCGCAGCGCAATCGGCCACGGCACCGTGACGGGTGTCCACAAGCTGGGCACCAACGCCGACAACACCATGTATTCGATCGCCGAACACGATCACCATCCGGGTGAGCCCGACGTTGTTTTTCATTCTGGCAAAGCGCTGACCATCGTGGCGAAGTAACCTACCGATAGAGCCCCTCTATGGCGTCAGCAACCGGTAAACCGGACCAGCCAACCCTGTTGCGTGATCAAAGTGTATTTGTCGAGCAAGTGATATCGGCGGCGCGTGCGCGTCTGGTCCCGATTCCGAACGATGCGCCGTTGCAAGAAGCAGCCCGGTTGCTGCGCGGTGGCACAAACATCGTCATAGTCTGCGAGGCCGGCGGCGCTATGGTGGGTGTTTTATCACCAAGAGCGCTGTCGTGGCCCGCATCGGCGGGTGCGAGGAGTCGCTGCTGCGCGATTATGTGATGGGGGGTTGGCTACCAGTGATCTGCCGATTGTTCAGGCCGTCGGCCCTCGTCGATACTGCAAATATTGCTACTAAATATATAGCAACTGAATTTCCGAAGAGCCTGTGGACTACTCCGACTGCTGTTCCAATATGGCATCGCGGCGCACTGCCCACCATGCCACTTGCCCTAACCAGGCCACGGCTAGCAAAGCTGCTGTGCTAACGAGCCATTCGCCTAAGCGTGCCTGATCATCCAGCAAATAAGCATTGCACAGCCGCAATGGGCTATCAACGTAGAGTTGCCCAACCACGGCAATCATGGGCAACATGTTCCCAAGAAAGAACAACTGCACCACCAACCCGGCCGCGCGCCACGATAAACGCAGTGCAGCACCCGCCAAAAACAAAGCCGCGCACTTGGCCAATTCCACATACAGGGACACCAAAGCCAGATCCAGCACGCGCGGCACCATCAGCACCGCCAACACAGCACCTGCGCCCACCAATCCGCTGATACCGAAAGCATTCCATCTCGCGATGCGACCGCGCGCCGTGGACGACAAGCCCGCCACCAGAAGCGCCCCAGATAGCAACCACAAAGGAAACTGCAACACCATCTGGCGCCACATGCTGGCCGTCAGCCATTGGCGCACACCGGGCACCAGCAAAAACACTAGCAAGGCCAGCGCCAGCACGACTTGTCTTCGGGGAGTGCATAGGTCCATCACGACCCCGCGCCACTGTTGTCTGCTCACAACTGCCCCCCTTTGGCTAAATGGCGCGCATAGTCGAGGGCCAACTGCTGCTCAGCCAAGTCAAAGATACGCACCAGGCGGCCTTGTGCGTTCAGCACCAGAAAGGCCGCGTTGTGCTCGAAATCGCCGCGCCCATCTGGCACCACCACCACCTCAAAGCGTTGCAAGAGTGTTTGCTGCTCGCTAGGGTTGGGGACACGAATCCAACTCCACACCCTAGGGTCTGCCTGAAGTTTATGTGCGTAGGTTTGCAAGACTGCTGGGGTGTCGTTCGCGCCGTCGAAGCTGATGGACAGAAGACGCACATTGTTCTCCACTCCAGCGGCGCGGTTAGCCAGCAACGCGGTTTGCATTTGCTGAAAACTGCTGCCCAGGGAGAGGCATACCGTCTGGCAACGGGTGTAAACAAAATCGACTAAGGTAACGCCGTTGCCCCTAGCCAAAAAGGCGGGCAGACTTTGTGCGGCGACTCCCGTGCCTTCAACGGTAACAGGGGGAACGGGAACGGGTCGCTGTGCCACTTCCAGGCGGCGTGCGCCCTCTGCGGTCCAGACTTGAAAGTCCAGGGTCAACCACACCGCACTGGCATAACCGGCCAAAGCTAGCAGGCACGCCAGCAAGACAGTACGCCACATGGCAGCTAGCTTGCGCCCGCTCAGGCCTCAGCCGGCGGGCTTGGTGACCAGCGCGTGCAAAGCCGCACCACCTTCAAACGGCGTGGTGCGTGTGCTGGCCTTGCGCTCTTGCTCAAACAGCGTTGCTGGCAACGGCGGGGCCTTGTTAGACCACTCACTGCGGACATAGCTTGCCACCGCAGCCAGTTCGGCATCGCCCAACTGCTGGAAGGACGGCATGGCACCGTTGAAGTCTGCGCCCGCAACTGTGATCTTGCCGGTGATGCCATGCAGAAGAATGTTAGCCACGGTGCGCGCGTCGCCCTGCACCCATTCAGAACCATCAAGCGGCGGGAACACACCCGGTAGGCCCTTGCCGGTAGCCTGGTGGCAGGCAACGCACTGCCCAGCGAATACCACCTTGCCATCCACCGCCGCACCTGCAGCCGCAGGCACCGGGCCCGACAAATCGGCCACTGTGCGCCGGTCGCCCAACTCGGCGTTACCAAAGGGTTCAGAAATGAAAATATAAACCACGCCAAACAACACCATAGCCAAGGTAATGGCGATGGAAATCAGGGGCATGGGACGAATGCGCTCCTCAGGTTCGGAGTTTTCGCGCTCCTGCGCCTTGTTGGAGGGGTCGATGTCAGGTGTCATATGGGCCTCGCACGGATCAGGAAGCTGGCGTTGCAGCAGTAACGGGCTTTACTGGCGCTGGCGTTACAGGCGGCGGCAACACGGGGTAGGTATGGTTCATGCCTTGCAGGTACTTCACCAGATCGAGCGCTTCGGGGCGCGCTACAACCACCTTGCCAAAGGGTGTGTAGCCGGGTGGCAACGTAACCACTTCATCGCCCGGCTCTGCAGTGGCCTTGACCTCAAACATATAAGGATACGACGGCATGATGGAACCCGGCACGTAGGCACGCGGCTGGAACAGGTGCCCAAGGTGCCAGTCTTTGCTCGACTGGCGCGCACCGATGTTGAACAAGTCTGGCCCTGTACGCATGCTACCCAGCAGGTGGGGTTTGTCGTAAATATAGTCCCCGGGTACCGATGCACGCCCCCATCCGCGCTCAGCATCCGGGCCCAGGTTGCGATCGCGGGGCTGCTGGCTGTGGCAATACAAACAGCCGTTGGCGATGTAGACCTGTCGACCACGTAACTGTGCACTGGTATAAGGTTTCAGACCCTCAGGCGGCTTGATGTCGCGTACTTGAAGGTAAGGCAAGACAACCAGTGCCGCGGTGGCAACGCCGAGTGCCACCATGGCACCGGCGGCAAGTTTGACTTCATTCTCCATGGGTAAGCTCCAAAGCTTTGGCAGGCCGTGTAAACAAGGCCGCACCGGTGCGCGTAGGTCCAAAACGCAAGGCCATCGCCAAGAAATGGCCTGCAAAAACGAGGTGACTGGCCAACATCAACGAGCCGCCCACACTGCGCCACTGCAGGTACGGAATCGTTACCGCAACGGACTCCATGAAAGGACGTGAAGCATCGAGCATGGCCAAGCCTTGCAGCCAACCACCAATACTCAGTCCCACGAAGTAAATGCTGATCCCCACTACGGCCAACCAGAACTGCAAGGTAATCAGGCGCGGATACGGCCACTCCCAGTTCAGTACGCGCGGCAGCATGAAATAGATGGCACCAAACAGGACCATGGTGACAAAGGCGTAGGCGCCCAGGTGAGCATGCGCGACTGTGAAGTGTGTGAAGTGCGTCACACGGTTGATGCTGCGAAGCGCCTCTAGCGAGCCCTGCAAAGAAGACAGCATGTACATGAAGCCACCAAACATCATGAAGCGCAGCGTGGGCGATTGGCGGGCAAGGTGCATGCGACCCCACATGGTGCCGGCCATGTTGATAGTGAACGCCGCCACGGGAATGATCATCATCATGCTTTGCACAATGGACAAGGTGGTCAACCAACCTGGAACAGGCCCGCCGATCAGGTGGTGGCCGCCCACCTGGCCGTAGAAGAAGGCCAGCGTCCAGAAGCCAAGGATGGACAGGTTGTACGAGCGCACC
>JBDTAG010000346.1:0-5347 GCA_039924745.1 Rhodoferax sp. | reverse complement strand
CCCTGCGGCAGTAACTCATCATGCATTTGCTGCGCCAACGCCAATGCTTCGGCCGGCGCCCATTGGCCAGACGCCACCTTGGCATCCGCGAAGTGCGGAATGGAAGATGCCATATACGCGGCATACTCGGAGGCGGTCATGGGTATCAACACGGTCATGGATAAAGCACTTTAAATGATTTGAAGATCGCCGTTCAGGTGCGCACCCTGCCGTCACCCGTCAACATCGATATTTCGACGTACTTCGACGCAACGTGGTCTGTCGGTGAGAAGTTCACATTGAAGCCCCCCAGCGCGTAGTTGCTCATGCTCTCCAGTCCATTGATGAACCCTTCGCGTAAGTTCTTACCAGTGGCGCGGCGCAAACCTTCGGTGAAAACTTTGGCTGCGATGTAGCCCTCTATGCTGGAGAAGTTAGCCTGCACGGCTCCCTTGGTTTTCAGAGCCGCTTCAACAAATTCGCGCGAAATGGGCTTGATGCTGTTGTAAGGGGTAGGCATGACCTGCGACACCACGATACCTGCGCCCTCTTTGCCTAACTCGTCAGCCAAAGCTTGCGTGCCCACAAACGACACGTTATAAAAGGTTCCGCCGTAACCAGCCGCGCGGGCTGCGCGAATGTAAGCGGCGCATCCTTTGTAGGCGCCCACTTGCACGACTGCATCCGGGCTCGCTGCGTTGATCGTGGCCACCGCCTTGGCCACGTCCACCGAGTTTCGCTCCACAGTGGCCACTGCGACTGGTTTGAGATTGATGGCAGACAGGGCCAGCGTCACACCGTCCAGCCCGGCCTTGCCATAGGCGTCGTTCTGGTAAAAAACAGCGATCTTTTTAAGGCCCAGATTCGTCAAGTGCTTGACGATCAGTGCCGTCTCGTCGTTGTACGACGCACGCAAATGCAAGGCGTAGCGATTGAAGGGCACGCGCAAAGCCATGGCGCCCGTAAAGGGTGCAAAAAAAGGCAGCTTTGCCTTGATGGCCAGTGGCAATGCAACCACGCTGGTGGGGGTGCCGATATAGCCAAACAGGCAAAACACATCGTCATCAATGAATTGATGGGTGTTCTGGATGCATCGATCAGGTTCGTAGCCATCGTCGAGTTTACGAATCTCAACACTGCGGCCACCCACGCCGCCTTCGGCATTGAGATGATCAAAAAACATTTTGGCACCCGCATGGAACTGAATACCCAGTTGCGCGGCCGGACCAGTAAAGGGAGCCGATTGACCCAGAATGATTTTGCCGGGTTGGGCGTGCACCTGTGGGACTTCAGACAACGCCGCAGCGCCGACGGACAGTGAGAATTGGCGTCTTGTAATCATGAATGCCTACTTTCGGGTACAGAGTATTGCCAACAGTTTTATCACAGAAGCGGGCCGCGCAACCCATGTGAAAACTGGTTGCGTGACCGATACAACTCTAAAGACAATGATAGGCGAGTCGCGTAAAGCGCTTATGCAGCGGCTGCATATTGGCCTTGGATTTCTTTCACTGTCTGCCTATTCATTCCCACGCTTCTGCAATCCGTCTGAAAACGCTGGTTGGTCTGATTAGCAGGCAGTATTCTTGGGTCAACCTTGCTCAAAAACCGGTCTGCGTTAGCTGCGTATAAATTCCACGGGAACAGTAACATTATGTTCAAAACAATCGGCAACCTCATTTACAGAACCCCCTGGTGGGGCATCTTGCTGGTGGGCGTCAGTGCGCTGGTCGTACTGGTACTGTTCACCCTGCCAATTCATGTCATCAGCATGGTCGGTGATGCCGCCACACCGGCCGAGCGACGCGCTATCCAGCATGAGGTGGGCCAGGTTGTGACGGGTCGTTTACTGGATGTCGCGCAGACCGTGGTAAGCACCGTGCAGGCGCGAAGCACTGACCCTGATCGCCAGCGCGAACTAGCCCGCGCATTGGCCGACATAGGACGCGCCAGGGACGCACTGGCGCGCGCACCCAACCCTGCTGACAGCGAAGCCGTCGACCGTGCACGTGAAGCGGCAGAATCAGCCATGGAGACCGCAACTGACGCGGCCGAGTCGGCATTGGAGGCCGCCACAGAGGCCCGCGAATCCGTACAAGACGCGCGCACCGATGCCTTGGACCGACTCAAAGACAAA
The DNA here is from genome assembly GCA_039924745.1 of Rhodoferax sp. Classification (GTDB taxonomy): domain Bacteria; phylum Pseudomonadota; class Gammaproteobacteria; order Burkholderiales; family Burkholderiaceae_C; genus Allorhodoferax. The sequence continues at coordinate 3,231 of JBDTAG010000346.1, read as the reverse complement.
GGTCTGGACATTGCAGCTGCACGCAAATCGTTTGACCAACTATTAGACTCCGCCCGCGACAACGAGAACGCTGCCCGCGATTCGCTGGCGGCTATTCGTGCTGCACAAGTTGAACCGCCCTCGACGCCAACACCGTCCACCGCATCACCGGCATCCAACACACAAATAGCGGACGCGATCGCTACGGCGGAACTATCCCCAGAGACGAAGTACACCATCCACACCAAGGTCAACGGTGATGTGTTGCGGGTCGCGTTAGGCTTGGTTTTGATCCTCAGCTTCATTCCGCTGTTCTTGCTATTGCTGATCATCAAGTTCTTTTTGGGCCGGTCACGCAATGCTTTGGCGCTGGCTGCGCGCAAAACGCGCGAAGCCGAACTGAGCGATGTAAGCCGCCAAGTAACTGAAGCCCGGCTCCAAACTTTGCAGGCGCAGGTTGAGCCGCATTTTTTGTACAACACGCTGGCCAACGTGCAAGCATTGAATGAGGTAGACCCTCCGGCCGCCAACCAGATGGTGGGGCATTTGATCCATTACTTGCGCGCTTCTTTGCCCAAGATGCGCGAAAGCAGCTCCACCGTGGGCCAAGAGCTGGAGTTGGTGCGGGCCTACCTCAACATCTTGCAAATGCGCATGGGCAGCCGCTTGGTGTTTTCCATCACCGCTGCGGACGATCTGCTGGCTTGCGCCTTCCCACCGATGATGCTGCCATCGCTGGTGGAGAATGCCATCAAGCATGGATTGGAACCGCAACGCGAAGGCGGTTGCATCGACATTGTTTTCATGCGCATGCCGCGCTCAGACGGACAGTTTCTGCAGGTCACTGTGACCGATACCGGAAGGGGTTTGACGGAACAGCCCTGTGAAGCCGGTGGCGGCGTAGGACTCAGTAATCTGCGTGAACGCTTGGTTGCGTTGTACGGAACCGGTGCTCGCTTCACGCTGGCGTCTCATGCTCCAAAGGGCGCGGTGGCCACGATTGAGTTGCCGTTGCAGTCCAGCGCAGCTTACAAAGCATCCCAACCCGGTGCGTGGACATCACCTGACTCTGCCGCATCAGAACGGGCTGCGGCTCCTGCTGTTCGGCCCACCGGTTGGCGTCGGCTCTGGTATGCCACCAGCAAAACCCATGGCATTTGGGCACGTCTCTTGTCTCGCACCTTCCTGGTGTTAATCGTCTTGCTGCTGGGCGCTCTGTTGGCGGGGTTTTTGGCGTTGATCGCTGGCTGGATGCCCGTGAACGTGGCCGATGTGCAGTTGGACGGCATCGAGAGCATTGCGGTCGGATCAGTCGGTCTGCTGATTGGCTTTGGAGTCTGCGCGATCGCCATTGCGATCACGTTGGCCGTGGTCTACGGCTTGGGGTTTTTGGTTGCCGCACTGTTGATATGTATTCCCACCGTAATCTTGCTGGCACTGTTCCCGGTTCTAGCGCCCTTCGTGCTGATGGTCTTGGGTTTGTGGTGGTTGGTGTCACGCACACGGCGCAAGACCTGAGCGCATCGGTAACAATCACTCTCCACCATGCAAACACCAACTGCCGTCATCGCCGAAGACGAACCGATTCTGCGGGCCCAACTCAAGGCCAAGTTGGCCAAGATGTGGCCCGAGCTGACCATCGTCGCCGACGTGGGCGATGGCGAGGCCGCGCTGGAGGCCATAGACGAACACCGGCCACAACTTGCCTTTCTGGACATCCAGATGCCGGAGATGACGGGCGTAGAGGTAGCCAAGAGCCTGGCCGCCAACCCCGGCCTGCACTGCCACGTGGTGTTTGTCACCGCTTTCGACCAGTACGCAGTCGAGGCCTTTGACGCCAACGCGGTGGACTATGTGTTGAAGCCCTACTCGGACGAGCGCTTGCTGACGGCTGTCACCCGGCTCAAACAACGCTTGGCCACAGTTCCCGCACCCGCGCAAAACCTGGATGCCCTGATCGCCCAGCTAAGCGCCCGGCTCAAACCCGACAGCCAACGCCTCACCTGGATCAAGGCCAGCGTAGGAAACCAGTTGCGGCTGATTCCGATTGACGAGGTGTTGTTCTTCCAGTCGGACGAGAAGTACACGCTGGTTGCCACGCTGGCACTGGACACGCTGATCCGCACACCCATACGCGAGATTTTGGATGGTTTGGATGGCGATGCCTTTTGGCAAATCCACCGCTCCACCATTGTCAACGCCCGTGCCATTGAGTCGGTCAGCCGGGACTTCCGTGGTCAGGCCTCAGTCAAGGTCAAGGGTAGGCACGAGAGCCTGAGCGTGAGCCGCCCATTTTCACACCTGTTCAAGCAAATGTAGATTGCCCTGCGCAAAGGCGGCGCCACCGTTGCCCAGCTGGAAAACCGACACCGCCCGCACCAGGTCTTGTGCTTGCGATTGCAGGCTGCTGGCCGATGCGGCCATCTCTTCCACCAGCGCTGCGTTTTGCTGCGTCGCATGGTCCATCTGCGTGACGGCATCACCCACTTGGGCCACGCCTGCAGCTTGCTCGCTGCTGGCCGAGCTGATCTCGCCCATGATGTCGGTCACGCGTTTGATGCTGTCGACCACCTCGGTCATGGTACTGCCCGCCATGTCCACCAGTTTGTTGCCTTGGTCCACGCGGAGCACGCTCTCGTCGATGAGCTTCTTGATCTCTTTGGCCGCCTCTGCCGAGCGGCCCGCCAGACTGCGCACTTCGCTGGCCACTACGGCAAAACCGCGGCCTTGTTCACCGGCACGGGCTGCTTCTACCGCTGCGTTCAACGCCAGGATATTGGTCTGGAACGCAATGCCGTCGATAACCTGAATGATGTCGGCAATCCGGCGTGAGGATTCGCTGATGCCCTTCATGGTATCCACCACCTGCCCCACGACCTTGCCACCCTGAATCGCCACCGACGAGGCACTCATCGCCAACTGGTTGGCCGTGCGTGCGCTGTCGGCGTTCTGGTTGACGTTGGAACTAAGCTCTTCCATTGACGCTGCGGTTTGCTGCAATGCACTGGCTTGGCTCTCGGTGCGGGCCGACAAATCCAGATTGCCCTGTGCGATCTCGGAGCTGGCGGTAGAAACCGCGTCTGAACTTTGGCGCACGTTGTGCACCACCTGCACCAAGCCGGTCTGCATGTTTTGCAGCGTCTGCAAAATGGGCCCGGTGATGGAACGGATGATCCACAGCGCCATCAACACACCCACCACCAACGCAAGAGCAACGGTGCCGCCGATCACCACCGACATGCTGGCCGAAGC
>JBDTAG010000345.1:0-4367 GCA_039924745.1 Rhodoferax sp. | reverse complement strand
GTGTATCGGAGCGGTAACTCTGGCTTCTAACGTTTTTTACCGCCAAAGATGCCACCCAAAACCCCGCGGATGATTTGACGTCCAACTTCTCGCCCGATCGAGCTCGCCGCGCTACGTGCCAGCTGCTCACCGACACCCGTACGTGTGCGGCGCGTGCCGCCGCCCAGCATGTCGCCAATGCTGTCAAAAATGCTCTTCTCTGGTGCGGTGGTCGCTGCTGTTGACGTGTTTGCGGCTGTGCCCGTTGGCGCAACCGTTCCCTCGGGTTGCCGCGCTTGGGTGCGCCCTTTGATCGCTTCGAACGCAGATTCACGGTCCACTGCCTTCTCGTAAACGCCAGCTACTAGCGATTCAGCCAACAGTGCTTGTCGTTGTGCGGCGGTGATCGGCCCAATCTGGCTGCAGGGCGGCAGCACAAACACGCGCTCGGTCGGGCAAGGGCGGCCTTTGTCGTCCAGAAAGCTGATGAGCGCTTCGCCCACGGCCAGCTCGGTGATGGCGGCACCAATGTCCAGTCCGTCCTTAGGGCGCATGGTGTCTGCCGCGGATTTGACGGCCTTTTGGTCACGCGGCGTAAAGGCGCGCAGCGCGTGTTGCACGCGGTTGCCCAGTTGCGCCAACACGGTGTCGGGAATATCCAGTGGGTTTTGGGTGACGAAATACACGCCAACGCCCTTGCTGCGCACCAGGCGCACGACCAGTTCAATGCGCTCCAGCAACACTTTAGGCGCGTCGTTGAACAGCAAATGGGCTTCGTCGAAGAAGAACACCATCTTCGGCTTGTCCAGGTCGCCGACCTCTGGCAGTGTTTCAAACAACTCGCTCAGCATCCACAGCAGAAAGGTGGCGTACAGGCGGGGCGCGTTCATCAGCTTGTCAGCCGCCAGAATGTTTACCAGCCCAAAGCCTTTGCCGTCGGTCTGCATGAAGTCGGCGATATTGAGCATGGGCTCGCCAAAGAACTTTTCACCGCCTTGGGCCTCGATCTGCATCAGCCCACGCTGAATGGCGCCTATGCTGGCGGCGCTGATGTTGCCGTATTCGGTGGTGTAGTGGCTGGCGTTTTCTCCCACGTCCTGGCACATGGCGCGCAGGTCTTTCATGTCCAACAGCAGCAGGCCGTCGTCGTCCGCAATCTTGAACACCAGTTGCAGCACGGCGGACTGCGTTTCATTCAGGTTCAGCATACGGGCTAGCAATAGCGGTCCCAGATCGCTGACCGTGGCGCGGACCGGGTGGCCTTGTTCGCCAAAAACATCCCACAACGTGGTTGGGAATGCTTGGTACGTGGTGTCTGGCAAACCGCGTTCCAGCATGATTTGGGACAACTTGGGGCTGGGGCTCCCAGCTTGCGAGATACCGGTTAGGTCGCCCTTGATGTCGGCCATGAACACTGGCACGCCCAGGCGTGAAAAGCCTTCGGCCATGGTCTGCAGAGTGATGGTTTTGCCAGTACCGGTGGCGCCGGTGATGAGTCCGTGGCGGTTGGCTTTACTTGGAAGCAAACGGCATTGGACGGTACTGTTGTCGCTACCATGCTGTGCAATCAGGATGCTGGTGTCGTCGGGCGTGTTGTCAGTGGCGGCCATTGGGTTCTCAAAAAGTACAATTCAGGCTCTAGCGTAACGAATTTTCAAAGGATTTCACGTGGCAGGACATAGCAAATGGGCCAATATTCAGCACCGCAAAGGCCGCCAGGACGAGAAGCGTCAGCGCGTTTGGACACGGGTGATGCGTGAAATCATGGTCGCTGCGCGCTTGGGCGGCGGCGATTTGAGCACCAATCCGCGGCTGCGCTTGGCCATAGAGAAGGGCAAGGCGGCCAACATGCCGGCCGAGAACGTGAAATACGGCATTGCCAAGGCCACCGGCACGCTGGAAGGCATCGTTTACGAGGAAATTCGCTACGAAGGCTACGGTATTGGCGGTGCAGCCATCATCGTGGACACCATGACCGACAACAAGGTGCGCACCGTGGCCGAAGTGCGACACGCGTTTAGCAAGCACGGCGGCAACATGGGCACAGAAGGCTCGGTGGTGTTCCAGTTCAAGCATTGTGGGCAACTGATTTATGCGCCGGGGACCAGCGAAGACAAGATCATGGACGTAGCGTTGGAAGCTGGCGCCGAAGACGTTCTTACCGACGATGACGGCGCAACGGAGGTGCTGACGGCCTACGCAGAATACGAAACCGTGAAACAGGCGCTTGAAGCTGCCGGGCTGGTAGCGGAAATTTCTGGCGTAACGATGCGTGCCGAAAACACCATCGAGCTGACCGGCGACGATGCAGCCCGTATGCAAAAACTGCTGGACGTGCTGGAAGACTTGAATGACACGCAAGAGATTTATCACAACGCCGCCCTATGACAAACCCACACACAATTTGCACGTGCCAGATGGCGCACCGGAGTTTTACATGAATGTTCTGGTGATCGGAGGAGGCGGCCGCGAGCATGCTTTTGGTTGGAAGTTGGCGCAGTCCGACAAGGTTCAAATGGTCTACGTGGCGCCAGGCAATGGCGGAACGGCTTTGGACGGCCATCTAAAAAACATTCCCATCACTGATGTGGTGGCGTTGCGCGAATGGGCGCAAGAGAACAAGATCGGCCTGACGGTAGTCGGTCCGGAAGGCCCCTTGGCCGCAGGTGTGGTGGACGAATTTCGCAAACACGGTCTGCGTATTTTTGGGCCTACCAAGGCTGCCGCCCAGTTGGAAAGCTCCAAGGCCTTCTCTAAAGCTTTCATGCAGCGGCACAACATTCCAACGGCGGCGTATGAAGCGTTTACCGACCCTGTAGCCGCCCACGCTTATGTGCAACGCATGGGCGCACCGATTGTGGTCAAGGCGGACGGACTGGCGGCAGGCAAAGGTGTGGTTGTGGCGATGACATTGGAAGAAGCCCATGCCGCCATTGACTTCATGCTGCTGGACAACAAACTGGGCGTATTGCACAACGCAGGCGAGGGCGGTCAGGCCGTGCCTCGCGTGGTGATTGAAGAGTTTCTGGAGGGTGAAGAGGCCAGCTTCATGGTGCTGTGCGATGGCAAAGATGTGGTCGCCTTGGCTACCAGCCAAGACCATAAGCGATTGCTGGACGATGACCAAGGCCCCAATACGGGTGGAATGGGCGCTTATTCACCCGCGCCGGTAGTCACGCCACAGGTCCACGCACGCGCTATGCGCGAGATCATTTTGCCAACGCTCAAGGGCATGGAGCAGGACGGCATTCCGTACACCGGCTTTCTGTACGCCGGCTTGATGATCGACCCACAGGGCCAGGTCAAGACCCTGGAGTTCAATTGCCGCATGGGCGACCCGGAAACGCAGCCAATTTTGATGCGTCTAAAAACTGATTTTGTCGACGTCATGATGGCCGCCACTGAGTTGGGCGGGCTGGCCGATCTGGAGTTGGAATGGGACCGCCGCACCGCGCTGGGCGTGGTGCTTGCCGCCCAAGGCTACCCCATGTCGCCGCGCAAAGGTGATGCCATTCACGGTTTACCCGCAGCACAAGAGACTTGCATGGTGTTCCATGCAGGTACGGAGGCGCGCGATGGCACGACCGTGACTAGTGGTGGACGGGTGTTATGCGTAACTGCGTTGGCAGAAAATGCCAGGGCAGCCCGTCTAGTCGCCTATGACGCAATTCAAGGCATCCGTTTCGACGGTATGCAATACCGCCAGGATATTGGCCACAGGGCGATGAAACCGGGTATCGACGGCAAGGCTGGTCGATGAGTACTGACACCGTGGCGCAGGTGCGGGCCTATTTGACGGGCCTGCAAGAGCGCATCACGGCTGCCGTTTCTGCCTCGGACGGCGGTGACCAAGCTTTTGTGTCCGATGCCTGGACGAAGGCCTCGCATGAGCCTTTGCAAGGCAATGGCATCACCCGTATTTTGGAAGGTGGTCTAGTGTTTGAGCGTGCTGGTTGTGGCTTTTCCCACGTGCGCGGCCCCAAGCTTCCACCGTCTGCAACGCAGCACCGTCCAGAACTCTCGGGTGCGCCGTTTGAGGCTATGGGCGTATCTCTGGTTTTCCATCCCCGCAATCCGTATGTCCCCACGGTGCACATGAATGTGCGCATGATTTCGGCTGGGCATCCCGGTCAAGAGGCAGTGTGCTGGTTTGGGGGCGGCATGGATTTGACGCCGTTCTACGGTTTTGAAGACGACGCGCGACACTTTCACGCCGCCTGTCGCGATGCCGTTCAGCCCTTTGGCGCCGACAAATACCCGCATTTCAAGAAATGGTGCGATGAATACTTTTACCTGAAACACCGTGACGAACAACGCGGCATCGGAGGCATTTTTTATGACGACTTTGCCGAAGGCGGTTTCGCGAATGGCTTTGCGTTGATGCAATC
>JBDTAG010000344.1:0-3201 GCA_039924745.1 Rhodoferax sp. | reverse complement strand
CAACCAGGGCATGAAGTTCTTTGTGGCCAAGGTCAATCTCAAAGAGCAGCTCAAGACCGGCTACACCACGCTGCGCCCTTTGCAGTTTGCGTTTGAGAGCGAGAAATTCATGCTGCCCATGCGCCTGGGCATGCTCAACGCGGCGCCCGACAAGGCACAGGATTTGATCGTCTACCTGCTCACCAAAGAAGGCCGCGTAGAAAGCAGCAACTACCGCACCATCAAGCTGCCGGCCAATATGAACGTGCCGTTCTTTATCAAACCCAAGTTCCAGGACTTCTACAAGGCCCTGTTCGATGGCCAAGCCATCAAGGAGGACAACCGCGTGGTGTTCACCGAATACTTTTGGGACATGGGCTGGTGCGACCCCTGCGCCGCCAAACCCCTGAGCACAAACGAGTTGCGCGGCGCGGGCGTATTTTGGGTGGACGGCAACACCCAGCCCGTGGTGTTGACCCGCTTGCACGTACGCTATACGCCCAACACCTTCCCCGAAGACCTGGTATTCACCCAGACCAAAGACCGACAGAACTGGCAGACGCGCTATGTGGTGCAAACCCCGTTTGACAGCAGCGTCGCCCAATGCAATGCCAAGGTCGGTCAGATGGATTGTGAAGCCATGTGCAAGCCACGCATATCCCAAGTATTGGCCACGCCCGTCACCAAAGACATGCTCCCGTTGTACCGCGACAAAGACCCGCTGGCTTTGCGGCGCGACTGCGTGTCCGCCTGCCTGGCGTCCAAGCGATCTGGCATCGACAGCGCGCTGCGTTACTACCAGACCGACTTGCCCAAACGTCTGGAATCCGAGAAACAAACACTGGCCCAACTCACTGGCTGGACGCGCAGCGAGATCGACGCCATGCCCGGGGCGAGCCGCTACACCGGCATCATGGTCAGCGACGCATCGGACACGTCGCCTGCCAAGACGTGGTGGGATTCTTTGTTTGGCGGTAGCAAAGTGCATTAGCAGGGAAATGCTATGAATACAGTAGCGGTACATCTATATTCCACGAGGGCTAGCGGCCAATTTTTCATTAGAAAATGGCTGCAGACCCTGAAAAGGCTGGACGCCCGCTGGTTTCAAATTCTGTTTTTGTCCAGCTTCTTGGCGGTGGGCGCATTGGCACGCGACTTTGCACTGACGGGGCCACAGGTGCTGCTGACCTTTGGCAGCGCCCTGCTCACCCAGGCAGCATGGCAGTGGGGCTTGGACCTACCCGGTAAGCGCAACTGGGGCGGCTACCTGAGCCCACTGATTTCGAGCTTTGGCATCTGCATTCTGGTGCGGGCCGAGAACGCTTGGGTCCACCCTCTGTTGACCTGCGCCGCTATGAGCAGCAAGTACCTGATCCGCACCGGCCCGGCGCACTGCAAGAGCCATCTACTGAACCCCGCCAACTTTGCGGCATTTGCAGCATGGGCGTGGATGCCCGGCGCGTGGCTGAGCCCAGGACAATGGGGGTCTGCGAGCCTGACGGCGCTGTGGTTTATCGCACTGGGTGGCTTGGTGACACAGCGCATCAACCGCTGGGATGTGTCGCTGACCTTCCTACTAAGCTGGGCTCTATTGCTGGGTACGCGGCTGTGGGCGCTGGACTATGCCTGGAACCCGGGTGCGGCGATGTGGGTGCAGCAGGCCAGCAACGGGGCCGTGCTGCTGTTTGCCTTCTTCATGATCTCAGACCCCATGACCACGCCCCAACGGGCCAGTGTGCGCATCGCGTATGCGGTTCTGGTGGCTGTGGGGGCGTTTGTCTGGCAGTACCTGCTGTTCAAACCCCATGGCCTGATCGTGGTGCTGTTCTTGGCCAGTTGGACGGTGCCGCTGTGGAACTGGCTGTGGCCGCAGGGGCGGTTTCAGTGGCAGCAACCAGCGGCCAAATCGGAGAATCTAAACCGCCCGCCCCAACCGCCCCACGCCCTCTTCAATCTTCGCCACATCCGCCGTCGCAAAGCTCAAGCGCAACGTAGATAAATCAGGGTTGTTGGCGTAGAACGGCGCGCCAGGCACAAAGGCGACACCTTTCTCAATCGCCCGCTTGGCCAGCTCAGCGCCATCTTTGACCTTGCCACCGGCACCAGTCAATCGCGCCCAAACAAACAGTCCACCTTGGGGTTGCACAAATTCAATCGCATCACCCAGCTCTTTGCGTAGCGCATTGCCCATGGCCAGCGCACGTTCGGCGTAGACCTTGCGCACGCGGGCTAGTGTGCCGGGCATGCGGCCAGCTTTCAGGTATTGAGCGGCAGTGGCCTGGGCAAAGGTGCTGGTGTGGGCGTCGCTAAATTGTTTGCACATGGTGGCCTTGCCCAGCAGCTCGGACGGGGCAACCATCCAGCCCACGCGCAGGCCGGGGCTCAGCACTTTGCTCAAGGACCCGCAATGCACCAGCAGCTCGCGGCTGCCGGGCACGCTGGCGCTCAAGGCCAGCATCGACGGGGGTGGTGCGTCGTTGAAGTACAAATCGCCATACGGGTCGTCTTCCACGATCAGGGTTTGGTACTTCACCGCCATCTCCAGCACCTGCTTGCGGCGCTCCAGGCTCAGCATGGCGCCGCTGGGGTTGCCAAAGGTGGGGATCAGGTAAACGAACTTGGGTTTGTGCTCGGCAATCAAGGCTTCCAGCTTGTCGGTCTGCACTCCGTTGGCGTCAATCGGGGCGCTGATCAACTCGGCACCATAGAGGCGGAAGCACTGGATGGTGGCGAGGAATGTCGGGCCTTCCACAATGACCTTGTCGCCGGGGCTGATCATGGTCTTGCCCAATAGGTCCAAGCCTTGCTGGCTGCCGGTGGTGACGATCAGTTGGTCGGGTGTCAAGTCTTTGACGCCTTTGGCCTGCATGAACGCAGCCAGTTGCTCGCGCAGCGGGTTATGGCCTTCGGTGGCCCCGTATTGCAGCGTGGCGCCAGGTTCTTCGGTCAATGCCGCGTTGACGGCTTCGCGAATGCCTTCCACGTCAAACATGGCCGGATCAGGGAAGCCACCTGCAAAGCTGATGATGCCGGGCTTGCCCAGCAGCTTGAAGAGTTCGCGGATGGCGGAAGTTTCGACCTTGTCGAGGCGGGTGGCGAATTGCAGGGGCATGGTGGTTCTCGTTTTCGTGGCTGTCTGGTTGCTGTCCATATTGTCGCCAATCCGGGCGATCTCCCTTTGGCGCAAAAGGCTGGTTCGACAAACCCACGCCGGAACTGCGA
>JBDTAG010000343.1:0-2982 GCA_039924745.1 Rhodoferax sp. | reverse complement strand
CGGCAGACGGCCGTGTGCTGTTTGCCGTGCCGTGGCTGGGCAAAGTGATTCTGGGCACCACTGACACCCCGCGCAACGATCTGGCGCGGGAGCCCATGGCGTTCAAGGAAGAGGTGGACTTCATCCTCAATGAATCAGCCCGTTATCTGAGCCGTGCCCCCACCCGAGCCGATGTCAAAAGCATATGGGTCGGCCTGCGGCCTTTGGTCAAGCCGCAAGACGACGACGCAGAAGGCGATGGGAAGGGCACCAAGAGCATCAGCCGCGAGCACACCGTGATGGTCAGCCGCAGCGGCATGGTGACGGTGACCGGCGGCAAATGGACCACCTACCGTGCGATGGCCGAAGACGTGCTGGATGCCTGTGCAGACAAAGGCCTGCTGGAGCGGCGCGACAAGGGCGCCACCACCCACCTGAAGCTGGTGGGCGCGGATATACCTGCCGCGCAGATCCGCTCTATTTGCATGCCGCCAGGGCTGCACTCGTATGGCGACGAGCAACCCACCGTACTGGCCATGCCGGGCGCACAGAACGCGCTGTGTGACGGGTTGACCGAAGGCATGGTGCGCTTTGCCGCGCGCTACGAATACGCCATCAAGGTGGAGGATGTGTTGGCCCGCAGATCGCGGTTGTTGTTTCTGGACGCGCGATTAGCCAGTACGTTGGCGGTCAAGGTTGGCAAAATTCTGCAGGAGGAGACCGGACTGGACCCAGAGGTAGGTGCTTTTGAGACGCTGGCTCAGCACTATTTGCAGCTACCTTCTTAAGTAAAATCAGCCTCTAGCCCTCGTGGAATATAGCAGTACCACTATCTTATTTGTAGCAACACTGGTTTTTAACAGCGATTCACATCGTTTTGACCGGACCTGCGTCCAGTATCGCAAGCGCCTTTTGCGCAAACTCTATCCACATCGTTTCCTGCATGATGCCCGCTTCTAGTACGAGGTGTTGTAGTTGGGCCTTGCGTGAGGTGCCTTCTCGGCTAAAGTCGCGCGCTTCGATGGCACGGTACACGGCCAGCTTCTGTTGGTGCAAGCCCAAGTGGCGGCGAATGTCGGCTTCCAAGCCGGTGGGGCCGACCACGGCTTGCGCGCGCAGGCGCACCATCAATTCGTCGCGCATCGGCTTGGGGTCTTGGTCTTGCGCCACCCAGCGCTCCAGTTCTGTGTGGCCTGCAGGCAAGACCTGGTAGACCCTTTTACGACCGCGGCCTGATTCGGCAGGAAGCGACTCGACCCAGCCTGCCTCTTCCAATCGCCCTAGTTCACGGTAGATCTGCTGGTGGCTGGCATGCCAGAAATAGCCTATTGATCGGTCAAAACGGCCCGCCAAGTCGGAGCCTGAACTGGGTTGTTCTACCAAGGCGGTGAGCAGGGCGTGGGGGAGTGACATAGCTTGTATTTTATGCAACCAGTTGCATAGTCGGCAGCTTTTTGCTTAGAATTGTGCAACCAGTTGCATAAAGGACCCCTATGACCGCTTACCCCAACATGCTCAAGCCGCTTGACCTGGGCTTCACCACTCTTAAAAACCGTGTACTGATGGGGTCCATGCACGTGGGTCTGGAAGAAGTGCCCAACGGATTTGCCCGTATGGCCGCCTTTTACGCAGAACGGGCGTTGGGCGGTGTGGGCTTGATCGTGACAGGCGGCATTGCCCCCAACGAACGTGCCCGGCCTATGAAGGGTGGCGCCATGCTGACCACTGAGGCTGAAGCCGAGCACCACCGCGTGGTGACGGATGCCGTGCACCAGGCGGGTGGCAAGATTGCGATGCAGATCCTGCACTTTGGCCGCTACTCGTACCAGAAGGACCTGGTGGCACCGAGCGCTCTGCAGGCGCCGATCAACCCGTTTACGCCCCATGCCCTGACCACCGAAGAAGTAGCGCAGACCGTAGACGACTTTGCCCGCTGCGCCGGTCTGGCCCAGTACGCTGGCTATGACGGCGTGGAGATCATGGGGTCCGAGGGCTACTTGATCAACGAATTCATCGCTGCCCGAACCAACCACCGCGACGATGAATGGGGTGGCAGCTACGAGAACCGTATGCGCTTCCCGGTCGAGATCGTGCGCAGGGTGCGCGAGCGCGTGGGCCCCAACTTCATCATCATCTACCGCTTGTCTGCACTGGACCTGGTGGAGGGTGGATCTACATTGGATGAAGTGATTCAATTGGCCAAGGCTGTCGAGGCGGCGGGTGCCACCATCATCAACACCGGTATCGGCTGGCACGAGGCACGCATCCCCACCATCGCGACCAAGGTGCCACGCGCCGCCTTTGCCTGGGTGACCCAACGGCTCAAGGGCCATGTAGGCATTCCGCTGGTGGCTACCAACCGTATCAACACGCCCGAGGTAGCCGACCGGCTGCTGGCCGACGGCTTTTGCGACATGGTGTCCATGGCGCGCCCGTTTTTGGCGGACCCGAACTTTGTTCGCAAGGCGGCCGAGGGCAAGGCGGACGAAATCAACACCTGCATTGGCTGCAACCAGGCCTGTTTGGACCACACTTTTGGCGGCAAGATTACGTCGTGCCTGGTCAACCCGCGCGCCTGCCACGAGACCGAGTTGGTGATTGCACCCACCGCTTCGCCCAAGCGCATTGCGGTCGTCGGTGCTGGTCCAGCAGGACTGAGCTTTGCTGTCACCGCTGCTGAGCGTGGCCATACAGTCGAGCTGTTTGACTCCGCATCGGAGATTGGTGGCCAGTTCAACATCGCCAAGAAGGTGCCGGGCAAGGAAGAGTTTTACGAGACGATTCGCTACTTCGACCGCCAGTTGGCGCTCAAGGGCGTCAAGGTGTCGCTGAACACCCGTGTCAGCGCCGATGCCTTGCAAGCCGGTGGCTTTGACGAGGTGGTGCTGGCAACGGGCGTGACACCGCGCACGCCAGACATCGAAGGTGTAAGCCACCCCAAGGTCATGAGCTATCTGGACGTACTGCGCGATAACAAACCTGTTGGCAAGTCGGTGGCTGTTA
>JBDTAG010000342.1:0-3082 GCA_039924745.1 Rhodoferax sp. | reverse complement strand
TCACTGCCACCCTGTTGTGCCTTTGCGCCTTCCTTACTGGTATCTTTGATACTCGCGGGCTGCGCCGCTTCACCAACTACGGAGAAGGCGCAGGCCGTGACGCCACCAGCGGCCATCACTCACCTCGAACCAGCCGCACCCACCGAAGATAGCCATGACCAAAAATTTGCACATTGGGTCGATGCATTCAGGACCACGGCCCGTGCAGCAGGTATCAGCGAAACAACGCTGAGCAGCGCTTTCGACGCTGTACGTTTTCTGCCGCACGTCATCGAACTGGACCGCTCCCAACCTGAATTCACACGCAATGTTTGGGACTACCTTGACAGTGCGGTGTCGGCGCTACGCATCAGCCGCGGTCAGGAGAAATTGACCGAGCTGCGGTCCCAACTCGACGTGGTCGTAACGCGCTATGGCGTGCCCGCGGAAGTGTTAATTGCGATCTGGGGAGTGGAAAGCAATTACGGAACCCACACCGGCGACATTTCCGCAATCGATGCTCTGGCCACATTGGGCTTTGAAGGCCGTCGAGAAGAATGGGCGCGCGGGCAGTTGCTGGCCGCGTTAAAAATTTTGCAGAACGGTGATATCACCCGAGAGCAGATGGTTGGCTCGTGGGCCGGCGCCATGGGCCAGACACAGTTTTTACCTTCGGTCTTCTTGGCCTATGCAGAAGATGCCGATGGCGATGGCAAGCGAGACATATGGGGTAGCGTGCCCGACGTCATGGCGTCCACTGCAAACTTCTTGGCCAAATCCGGATGGATAGCAGGCCAAGCATGGGGAACCGAGGTGCTTTTGCCAGCAGGGTTCAACTACACACACGCCGACCCCGCCGTACGCCAATCGGCTGGCGCTTGGGCAGCCGAAGGTGTGCAAACGGTTGATGGGGCACCACTGCCATCATTGGCAGATAGCGCCATCTTGCTCCCCGCCGGTGCACGCGGACCAGCCTTTATCGTGGGGCCAAACTTTCGCACCATCCTACGGTACAACAATGCGACCAGCTACGCACTGGCTGTAAACCTACTGGCACAACGCATCGGTAACGGTCCTGCCATACGCACACCGTGGCCGCGAGAGCTTCAAGCCATGTCACGCAGCCAGGTACTTGCGTTGCAAACGGCGCTGAATGCGCACGGGTTCTCCACCGGCACGCCAGATGGCATCATTGGCCCCGCGACGCAGCGTGGTGTTCGCCAATATCAGATCAATTTAGGTTTCCCAGCGGACGGGTTCCCTAGCTTGGATCTGTTACAGCGCCTGCAGTAAAAGCCAATTGGCACAGCCGATCTTTGAACTGCGGCTTCTCACTAATAGGTCGACAGATGATTTTATATCATGTCGTGATATAATCTTGTGCTTTTTCCAGCTCTCTTTGTCATGACAACACCAAAAGGCCTGAGTAAATCGGACTTCGAGGCACTTTCCGAGTTTCGATTCCAAATCAGACGTTTCGAACGTTTTTCAGAGGACGCTGTGCAGGCATTCGGAATCCGTCCGCTCCAGTACCTCTTGCTGCTGCATATCAAAGGTTATCCCGGCCGTGACTTCGCCACAGTTGGCGAACTCGCAGAGCGACTGCAAGCCAAGCCCCATGGCGTAGTGGCTTTAGTCACGCGCTGTGAGGAGCGCGGCTTTGTCGAACGGCGTGCAAGCGAGACCGATAGGCGACAGGTGGAGATTCACTTGACGAGCGAAGGCCGCTTAGCGCTAAAGCATCTGGCTGAGTTGCACCGTGCCGAACTCCAGTCGCTTGGCGAAATTTTTCCTCTCCCCGCCATCAATGGCGACAAATACCGATGAACGAACCACAAGAAACCCAAGCTCTGCGAGACCCGCAGCGCGCCCAAGTCGAACGCCGCGATTTCGCTTCTGCCAACCGCCTGCCTGCGATAGTAGCCATAGCTGCCGTGGTAGGTGGGATGAGCACGGTTGCCGCCTGGCTGCTTTTGCATCTCATCCGTTTCTTTACGAATCTGTTTTTCTTTCAGATTCTTTCAGACCGTGAGATTTCACCAGCTACCAATACGCTTGGCTTAGCGGTTATTGCCGTACCGGCGATTGGCGGACTCATCATCGGCTTGATGGCGCGCTTCGGATCCGAGAAAATCCGTGGTCACGGTATTCCAGAAGCTATCGAGGCAATCCTTTTCAACAAAAGCCGGATGTCTCCAAAGGTCGCCGTGTTGAAGCCGATTTCATCTGGCATTGCCATTGGAAGCGGCGGGCCTTTTGGCGCGGAAGGCCCGATCATCATGACTGGTGGCGCACTGGGCTCACTGGCAGGGCAGTTCTTCCACATTACCGGAGCTGAACGCAAAACCTTGCTCGTCGCGGGCGCCGTTGCTGGTATGACGGCCGTGTTTGGAACGCCGATTGCTGCCGTTATGCTGGCAGTCGAATTGTTGCTGTTCGAGCTTCGACCACGCAGCCTGTTACCTGCTGCTGTCGCCTGCTGTGTGGCTGCAGCCACACGCCCCCTGTTGATGGCAAGCGGCCCATTGTTCCCGCTGCACACTGCTGTGCCCGACTTCATGACACTGAGCGCGTGCGTGATCGCCGGGCTTGCGGCAGGCGCGCTGTCATGGGTTGTGTCCACCACACTTTACAAGGTGGAAGACCTCTTTGCCCATCTGCCAGTGCATTGGATGTGGTGGCCGGCACTGGGTGGCATCGTTGTAGGTATTGGCGGCTACTTCGAACCCCGGGCGCTGGGCGTAGGCTACGACGTTATTCGGGACTTGCTGGAAAATCGACTCGCCGTCAATGTCGTATTGGCATTGATTCTCTGCAAGGCCTTCATGTGGGTTGTTGCGTTAGGTTCGGGTACTTCCGGTGGCGTCTTGGCGCCATTGCTGATGATGGGCGCTGCACTAGGCGTCTTGGTTGGCCCACTACTTCCCGGAAATGATCCTGGCCTATGGCCACTCGTCTTCATGGCCGCAACACTTGGCGGCATGATGCGCGCACCGATTATGGCAATCATGTTTGCGCTCGAATTGACACAAGATGTCAATGCGTTGTTGCCTTTGCTGATTGGCTCTGCGGTGGCGTACGGGTTCACAGTCATCACCATGCC
>JBDTAG010000341.1:0-3199 GCA_039924745.1 Rhodoferax sp. | reverse complement strand
GACACTGTGGCGTCGCCATGTAGAGCTACGCCGCGCTGCCGTGGCACAAGGCCTGCTCAGCATTGGATTCAGTGCGTTTTGGTCGACGTTGGCGGTCATGCTGCATGCGGCACCGTTTCATCTGGGTAGTAGCGCAGCCGGTACCTTTGGCTTGGCCGGAGCAGCTGGTGCCTTGGCGGCGCCGCTGGCTGGCCGCGTGGCAGATCGCAGAGGCCCGGAGGTGGTGACGCGCATGGGTGCGGCGCTGGTTGCCGTTGCCTTTCTGGCCATGGCTATGGGTACCGAACAGCTGTGGTTGATTGCGTTGGGTGCGGTGGTGTTTGACCTCGGCGCCCAGGCCGCGCTGATTGCGCACCAGTCAATTGTTTACAGCATCGAGCCGGAAGCACGTAGCCGCCTGAACGCCGTGCTGTTTGTAGGCATGTTCACTGGAATGTCCAGCGGTGCGTTTTTGGGCAGTCTGGTGCTGGGCCAGTGGGGCTGGTTGGGGGTATGTATCTTGGCGATAGGTTCAGCACTGGCAGCGTTGGCCGTGCGGCTGCGCTGGTTGTTCTAGACGCATGGCATTTGTTCGGATGTGCTACCTGTCGATAAATAGGTTCGCAGCGGGTGGCGGCCGCGACTAAAATGTCAAACCGTGGCCACCAAAAAGTTCCCGATAGCGCCTCCGCACCCCGAGCGGGTTTGTTGGGGCTGCGATAAGTTTTGTTCTGCCAACGATATGCGTTGCGGTAACGGCTCAGACCGTACCCCGCACCCGATGGAATTGTTTGGTGAAGATTGGTTTGAGTGGAGCGCCCCGGTTGAAAATCCTCTAACAGGGTCTGATCGCGACCAGGGTAATACCGCGCCGAATACTGAACTGAAAGACTAGGTGCCAACTGGCCTGGCAAATCCGTGAGAGCGAAATTCCGTAGAGGAAAGATATGCAATTGAATCAGCCAGCACCTAGCGCGTGGGGGTTTACGCAGGTGCGTTGGAGTGTTTGCATTGCCGCGGCAGCATTGGCCGGTTGCGCTTTGCCGGGGCCACTTCCATCAGCAACTCTGAACTCTGATCAGACGATGCCCGCCGATTTTGTGCACTTGACCACGTTGGTGCCCGACGCGGTCCAGGATATGCGCTACCACGGAGCTAACAATTTTCTCGGCCGCCCGGTCGCGTCTTATGAGGCTGCGACTTGCATCCTGAGCGAACCTGCCGCACGGGCGCTGCAGGCGGTTCAAGCCGAGCTGCGCCCGAAGGGCATGACGCTGAAAGTGTTTGACTGCTACCGCCCCCAAGCGGCGGTGAATGACTTTGTACGATGGGGCCGAGACTTGGCAGACCAAAAAACCAAGTCAAGTTTCTATCCGGATGTGCCTAAAGATGAACTGTTTCAGCGAGGCTACATTGCTGAAAAATCTGGCCATAGCCGCGGCAGTACGGTCGATCTGACCACCGTAGTACTGGACGGACAGCTCGCAATCAAAGTACTGCGCGGCCCATTGGCCGATGGTATGGATGCAGACATGGGCACACCATTCGACTGGTTTGGTACGCAATCGCACACGGACGACCGCACGCTATCACCCGACGTGCAATACAACCGTCAGTGGCTGCGCGCACTGATGCAGCGTCACGGTTTTCGTAACCTGCCTGAGGAATGGTGGCACTTCACGCTGCAACCAGAGCCTTACCCTGAACGGTACTTCAACTTTAGGGTGCGTTGAGTCTCTGCAGGATTAGCCAATGTCATTCGACTACACCAATAGCCGCGCCGCTTTGCGTGGCTCGCGCATGAGCTGTTGATGGACGATACCTTCCACTCGCCAACGTTGGAAGGGCGGGCCTTTTGGCGCCGCCAAAGGTCTCACTATTGTTGGGCTGACCGCTGGTGTGATGCTGACCCGCTCATACCTGCTGCATGTGAGCACTGCCGAACGCGTCTGAAGCCCGCAAAATGGTTCCCCGAATGCGCTGAAGAGCGCTTATCTGCTTATTTCAGCAGATCTGCACGTGTCTAACCCTCGGCATCCTGAGTGAACGAGAACACATGGGCGGCCACCGGCTTCCCATGGACCTGCAGGCGATTTTTTGCGAGGCACTCGTAAACGGCCCCAGATTTTCGCGCAACGCCTAAGCTGGCAGCATTGCCTTCTGCGACCACGATTTCTATTCGCGCCAGTTGAAGGCGGGCGAGGCCAAGGTCTCTCAACGCCAAAACAGCCGCAGTTGCAGCACCTGAACGTTGGCGGGATTGGCGAACCCAGTAACCCAAATTGCAGAGCTTGTTGGCCGGCGAAAACTGGTTCAAACCAGCGCCGCCCACAAATTGACCTTCCGTCGTGAAGATTCCAAACTCATGGGCGGTACTTGCCGCACGAGATTGGTTGCACGACTCAAACCAGCAAATGGCGTCGTAGTCACTGAAATCTGGCTTTGCCCAAGACATCCAGCGTCCGATCGTGCCAGTTGATTCACGCACTGCCGCACCCATCTCGGCAGCATCGGAATGCAAGTAAGGGCGAAGAATAAAGCGGCCTGCTGAGAACATGTCTTGTGACTCTACCATCACACATCCGCAATGAGCCAGCTACGCGTTGAAACTAACTCCGTATGAGGCTAAACAGGTCTCGTGTTGGTCCTCATCGGCTTTCGTTCGGCTTAAGGCTAGTGCCAAATTGTGGCTATAGCCCTCGTGAATATTGAACTTCATGCTATCTTGTTGATAGCATCTAGTTTTCAAGCAACGCCGAGCATGCGGTCTTTCGCCACAAAGTATTTGCGGGCGTAGGCTACCAACTGGCCGTCCGAGGGATGGTCAATGGTCTCGACTCCAATCACCTTGTCTGACATCGCTGGGTCATGGCTGTGAATATGTTTGATGAGTTGTAGCTTGGCTTGTGCAGGGCCGACCACCAGGATTTCTTGAGCGCCTTTGAGTGCTTCCACAATGGCGTGGTAATACGCTTTGTCCTCAACTGCTTTCCCACTTCCGGCAGTGCCACTTTTGGAATGCAAGTGTTGGTGTGGTGAGGATGGATGGACGACAGATTTTTCAACGTCGTCGGGCGCGATGTGCATCACGTGCGCTTCGGAGTGATCAAGCCAAACAACTGCGTGGAAATGGGACATCTGGTTTTCCTATGGTTTAAAAATCAATGTCCCCAGCTTAGGCTTTTATTGGGTACTGGTATTGAGATAAGTCAATTTGGCC
>JBDTAG010000340.1:0-5346 GCA_039924745.1 Rhodoferax sp. | reverse complement strand
TTGCTATGCTTTGCCTACGCTTTGCCAGGATTTCTGGGTCGCGACGCCTGGAAAAGTGAAGACATGGCGGCCCTGGGTTTTATGGCCGAATTGGTACACGGAACGTCCCACTGGCTGGCGCCTACCCTTATCGGGCTTCCTGTAGACAACCCCGCAGTTCTGCCGTACTGGCTGGGCGCATGGGCGATGCAGATGGCACCCAGCTGGGCTAGTGCAGACTTCGTAGTTCGCATCCCATTTGTGCTGTTATTGGGGCTGTCCATGGTTTCCACTTGGTATGGAACCTACTACCTGGCACGCAATCCCTTGGCGCAGCCTGTGCCCTTTGCGTTCGGTGGCGAAGCATTGCCAGCCGACTATGCGCGCGCCGTCGCCGATGGCGGCCTACTGGCCTTTATTGCCTGTCTGGGTCTGGCCCAGCTTTCACACGAAACAACACCTGTTTTGGCCCAGCTCGGGTTTTCTGCGCTGTTCTTTTTTGCCATGGGTGCGCTGCCCTACCGCAAGTACGGACCGTCACTTGCTGCTGCAATCGGTCTAACCGGTCTGTCTCTGTCGGGTGCACCTGCTTTGGCCATTTTGTTTGGGTTGGGTAGCGCCACACTGCACTTTTTGGACCGCACGCAAGAGCCTTCTGAAACTTCGGACAGTCACCGCATTTCTGCGGAAAGCATCGGCATCGTTTTGCTGACGATGGCTGTGACAATCTTGGCGGCCTCCTTGGACCTGTTCCGTTGGAAGTTGCAGTTACCGCACGCGGTGTGGGCGGAGTGGAACGGCTACGCACAACTATTGATGTGGTTCACTTGGCCAGCTTGGCCGCTCACACTGTGGACGCTCTGGCGCTGGCGTTACCAGTTGTTCAACCGCCACATCAGCCGACACATTGCGTTGCCGGCTTGGTTCGTCGCCGTGTGCGCCGTGGCAACATTGACCACTGGTTCTTCCGACCGCACTTTGCTCTTGGCTCTACCCGCCTTGGCTACGCTTGCCGCATTTGCATTGCCTACGCTGAAGCGCCAAGTTGCTGCTTTGATTGACTGGTTCACTCTTCTATTCTTTTCAGGCTGCGCGTTCACGATCTGGGTGGTCTGGATTGCGATGCAAACGGGCGTCCCCGCACAACCTGCCGCTAACGTCGCACGCTTGGCACCAGGATTCCAAGCAAGCTTTTCTTTTTTCACATTTGCCATTGCTGCCATTGCCACGGTTGCCTGGTGTGGTTTGGTGAAGTGGCGCGTGGGACGACACCGTGCAGCCATTTGGAAAAGCCTGGTTTTACCAGCTGGTGGCGCAACTTTAAGCTGGTTGCTACTGATGACACTGTGGATGCCGCTACTCAATTTTGCCCAGAGCTATACCGAGCTGGTGCAAAGAACCAAGTTGCAATTGAATGAACCTGGTTGTGTGGAGACTCTCGGTCTGGGGCAAGGGCAAATTGCTGCATTTCAGTTCTACGGCAATCTTCACCTCTTGCCTATGCGAAAAAACGCCAGCTGTCCTTGGTTACTGGTCGAGCCACTGCCAGACCTATCTGCTCCAGCCAACCTCGACCTATTGGTTTGGATACAGCACGCGCTGATCTTGCACCCTGCCAACAGTGGCGAATCTGTCCTGCTGTTCAAGCGCAAGGTAGTTGAAATCAGTGAGCTTTCGACGCTTCCTGCGCCAGACGAACCCGCTGAGGTGGAAACGCCAGAGAAAAAATAGAGCCTTTGCCAGGAACACTGTCAATCGAAAGCTCTGCCCCGTGCCGCTGTGCAACATGCTTGACGATAGCCAAGCCAAGCCCCGTGCCACCGGTGTCTCTGGAGCGGCTACGGTCCACACGGTAAAACCGTTCAGTCAGCCGCGCAAGGTGTTCCTGGGCAATGCCAAGGCCTTGGTCCTTCACATAGAAAACCATTGCACCATCCGGTAACGTTTTCAAACCTACGTGTATGGGTTTTCCGATCGGCGTGTAGCGGATCGCATTGCCAATGAGGTTGGACATGGCGCTGTGCAGTTCCATTGCCGAGCCCGCAATTTCATATCCCAACACACTGTCAAATTGCAAATCATGCGATTGCGTCCACAACAACTGTGACAGGTCACGTGCCTCTTGCTCACACTGTTGCATCAAATGCTCAACAGAAACCCATTCGTGCACCGACGGCAAAGGGCTACCTTCCAAGCGAGACAACGTCAACAGATCACTCACCAGGGTTTGCATACGCGTAGCCTGCTGCGACATCAGCGCCAAATAGCGCTGACGCTCCTCGTCGTTTAGCGGTAGCGTTTGCAAGGTCTCCACAAAGCCCGCCAACACGGTCAATGGTGTGCGGATTTCATGCGAAACATTGGCCACAAAATCGCGCCGCATTACCTCTGCTTGCTCCACCGCGGTGATGTCGCGCGAAAGCAATAGCAAACGTCCTTCGCCGTAGGGATGCAAATTGACCGACAAGGTTACGGGCTTGGAGCTGCTGTTCTCACGCCCAGGCATGTTTACACCCAGCGAGTAGTTGCGGGCAGAAACATAAGCAGCGAAACCGGGGTCGCGCACCAGATTGCCAAAGTGCTGCTGCAGATCACGCCGCACATCAAAACCAAAATGGTCTGCCGCAGTCTGGTTAAACCACTCAATGCGCGCCTCAGAGTCAAGCAACACCACGCCGCTCGGAGAGGCCTGTAAAGCAGCCAAAAACTCTTTCAATCGGCTATCGCTCTCCGAGGTCAACCGGCTACTAGCCCGCAACATGCGACGGATGCGATCGTGGGCTTCGCCCCATAGGCCATTGCCAATCGACAGCTCATGGGTAGCGCCGGTTTGCATCCAACGCAACAGCCGAATACCACGCAGGCTATCCAATACAAACCACAAGTAGCCACCAACCAGGGTCATTGTCAGCGTAAATATCCATTCGTCACCTGTGGATGCGATGAACCAGCCGACGCTGGCCGTGCCAGCTTGGCACAGCAGGAGTGAGAATATCCGCCAGAACATTCGGTATTTAAAACATCACCAGCTAGGTGCTGGACTTCTCAGGAACTGCGATAGCAGGTGACGCCGTTGCGGTCAAGCGATAGCCTGCGCCCCGCACCGTCTCCACCATGGCCCCCGCAGCCGACATCGCTTCACGTAAACGCTTAACGTGCACATCCACTGTGCGTTCTTCGATGTACACATGGTCACCCCAGACCTTGTCTAACAACTGGGCACGAGTGTGTACACGCTCGGCATGGCCCATCAGGTAAAGCAGCAACTTGAACTCCGTTGGGCCTAGCTTCAGGGGCTTGTCTTCAAACGACACGCGATGCGTCGCCGGATCCAGTACGAGCGCGCCAATAGCTAATGCTTCACCCGCTTGTTCAGGACTGCGGCGGCGCAACACGGCACGAATGCGCGCGAGCAACTCTTTGGTCGAAAACGGTTTGGCAATGTAATCGTCAGCACCGGCATCCAGGCCTGCGACACGGTCCGCCTCATCTCCACGTGCTGTCAACATAATCAACGGTACAGACTGTGTTCGTGGGTCTGAACGCCACCGCTTTGCCAGCACAAGCCCACTCTCGCCTGGCAACATCCAATCCAACAGGATCAGGTCAGGCAAGCTCGCATCCAAATCCCGCTGGGCGGTAACGCTGTCACTGGCCCAGATAGGACGAAAGCCGTTGTGCCGCAGATTAACCGCAATCAATTCAGCAATGGCGGACTCATCCTCCACTACCAAAACAGAAGGCATATTTCTCATCTGACCACCGACTCGATTTTTTCCATTGAGGTATGCCGCACGTCTTCGCCCTTGACGACATAGATGATGAATTCCGCAATGTTTTTCGAATGATCGCCAATCCGCTCGATCGCCTTGGCCAGGAACAATAAATCCAGACTGGGCGAGATCATGCGCGGGTCTTCCATCATGTAAGTGATGAGCTTGCGTACAAAACCATCGAACTCTGCATCAATCAGATCATCCTCTTTCAGGATGGCCACCGCAGCGTTGATGTCCAACCGCGCAAAGGCATCCAACGCTTTGTTCAGCAAACCAGATGCCAGATCTGCAGCCACGCGCAGCTCCAACGATGGCAATGCGCGGGGCGATCCACTCTGGATGATCGACCGCACCATGCGGGCGATTTTTTCGGCCTCATCCCCAACCCGCTCCAGGTTAGCCGTGGTTTTCGAGATGGCAATCAGCAAACGCAGGTCGCGTGCCGTGGGCTGGCGCCGAGCAATGATGGACGACAGATCGCGGTCAATCTCGATTTCCATGGCGTTGACACGCGCCTCATTGGTTGTCACTTCGTCTGCAACTTCTACGCTGAACTGCGACAGCGCATAGATGGCCCGGCGAATTTGCGATTCCACCAAACCGCCCAACTCCATGACCTGCGAGGACACAGAGGTCAACTCGCTGTCAAATTGCGTTGATAAATGTTTGTCTGCCATAAATGTCCTATAAATCAGTTGAGGACAGAGCACTAGAACTGTCCCGCAAAACCATTGAATTAACCGAATCGCCCGGTGATATAGTCTTCGGTCTCTTTGCGCGTGGGCTTGAAAAACATCTGTTCCGTAGCACCAAATTCCACCAGATCACCCAGATACATGTACGCCGTATGGTCGCTGCAACGTGCAGCCTGTTGCATATTGTGGGTGACGATGACCACGGTGTAATCGCTCTTCAATTCAACAATCAATTCCTCGACCTTGGCCGTGGAAATAGGGTCCAGTGCCGAGCAAGGCTCGTCCAGCAACAGCACTTCGGGTTTGATGGCGATGCCCCGGGCAATGCACAGGCGCTGCTGCTGGCCGCCGGACAGGCTGGAGCCACTTTGCTTGAGCTTGTCCTTGACCTCTGTCCAGAGCGCCGCCTTGCGCAAAGCCCATTCGACCCGCTCATCCATATCGGCCGAGTTCAAGCTTTCAAACAGTTTCACGCCAAACGCAATATTGTCATAAATCGACATCGGAAAAGGCGTCGGTTTCTGGAAAACCATGCCAACCTTGGCTCGCAGCAACGCGACATCTTCCTTGGACGTAAGCAGGTTCGAGCCGTCAAACATCACTTCGCCTTCGGCCCGCTGCTCGGGATAAAGCGCGTACATGCGGTTAAAAACCCGCAGCAAGGTTGATTTTCCGCAGCCAGAAGGACCGATGAAAGCGGTGACCTTGTGCTCTGGAATTTCCAGGTTGATGTTTTTCAGGGCATGAAACTTGCCGTAGTAAAAATTCAGGTTGTTCACCGAAATTTTTGATTTTTCGCGGGTAGCGGTCTGTGCATCCATCATTCACATTGTCTTATAGGAAGCCGGGCAGTCATCTGCCGGGGTCAGTGTTGTTTGCGCGTCAGCACGCGCGCC
>JBDTAG010000339.1:0-3769 GCA_039924745.1 Rhodoferax sp. | reverse complement strand
TTTGTTTACAGCCCATACAAGCACCTGTCCATGGCCTTGGATCCGCAAGCTCCGACAGCGGCAACCCAAGTGACCGGTACGCGCCAGCTTGTCGCAACAGCCCATCGGCCAACGCTGCTGCCAGGTGCTACCGCGTTGACATTGGCCTTTGCTTCGGGCGAATGCGGCCAAGAGCATTGGGGTAAATTGTCTGGCCGCACGGTAGCCGACGCCAATATCGCGGCACTGCAACGCGCAGGCCTGCCTTACATCATCTCTACTGGCGGAGAAGGCAATATGTTCACCTGTGGCAGCGATGCGGCCATGGAGCAGTTTGTGGCGCGTTACGCCTCTGAGCAGCTGGTGGGCTTTGACTTTGATATCGAAGCCGGCCAAACCCCAGAGATGGTGCACAGTTTGCTGCAGCGGATTAAGGTCGCGCAGCTACGCCGACCGCACCTGCGCTTGAGCTTTACCGTGGCAACGCTAGCCGCCAGTGATGCAGGTCAGTCCAGCATCAATGCCCAAGGCCAAAGCGTGTTGACGGCCATCCGCGAGGCCCAACTGGACCACTATTTCATCAACCTCATGGTCATGGACTATGGCCCTGCCAAGCCTGCCAACTGCGTTGTGCGCGAAAGCCGCTGCGACATGGCGGCCTCTGCTCTCCAAGCCGTGCACAACCTGCACCAGCGCTACGGTGTGCCCTTGGCACAAATCGAAGTAACTGCAATGTTGGGCGTCAACGACGTTGCCGAGAACGTATTCACACCACAGGACGCCTCTGCGTTAGCGCGCATGGTCCGAAAGGAAAAACTGGGTGGTCTCCACTTCTGGTCGCTAGACCGCGACACGCCCTGCCCCGGTGACGCAACCAGCCTATCGCCTACTTGCAGCAGCCTCAACACCCACAGCGCACTGGCCTTCTCGCGGGCCTTTGCTGAAGGTCTGCGCTAAGCTTGCAGTCATGTCAACCCAATCCAACATCCAGCCCATGAACCACGCAGGCCATGCCTGCCTGCAACTCACCACCCGGCATGGCACGGCCATCGTCGCGCTGCACGGCGCGCAGATACTGTCATGGCACCCCAAGGGTCACCGCGATGTGTTTTGGCTGTCGACGCTGTCAGAGCCTGCACCTGCAGCTATACGGGGTGGTGTGCCCGTGTGTTGGCCCTGGTTTGGCAAACAGGGCATGCCGCAAGGCGGGATGCAACATGGGCCTGTGCGCAATCGACCGTGGGACGTAATCAGTGTGCAAGACGACAGTGCCGAGGTCATCAGCCTGACACTGGCTCCCTGCCGTGCCACAACGCCCGACGACCCGTTAGCGCGCTTTGCCCGCCAGTTACAGCTGACCATGCGGATAGACCTGCAAGAAACCCTTACGCAAACTTTGGAAACACGCAACTCCGGCATGCAGCCATTTGTCTTGACCCAAGCACTTCACAACTATTTCGCGGTGCAAGATGCTTTGCAGGTCCACGTTGCAGAACTGGCTGGCTTGCATTACATCGACAAACTCGCCACATCCGAACAACAAACACTCCCGATCCAGCAAGGGCCCTTCACCTTGCACGAGAACTGTGATCGCATCTATCAACAGCACGCCACATCACCCACCCACCGCTACACGCTAGACGACCGGGCGTGGCAGCGGCGCATCCACATCACGACGCAGGGCTGCCAATCGCTCGTGGTGTGGAACCCAGGCCAGGCACAAGCGCGCACGATGGCCGACGTTCCCGATGACCAGTGGCAAAACTTTCTGTGCCTGGAAGCCGCGAATGCCGGCTCGGACGTGGTTACGTTGGCGCCTGGCGAACAGCACCAACTGATCCAAACGCTGGCCGCAGAGCACTGGTACGCCTAGTTGGATAAGGGGATATACACGAAATTACTATGTATTTGATAGCTGCATTCTCAATATCGACGAGGGCTAGCGGTCTATTTCGCATATGAACTTTCAAAATTGCAGCCGCCAGTAGGCGCTGGATTTTGTAGTCACCCACTCGTGGAACAATAGCTGGCTTATGACGGACCCTGCCAGCCAAGCCTCCATCCCGCTGCAAAAAATCCAACAAGTGGTGCTCTTGGGTGCAGGCCATGCCCATGTGCAGGTGTTGGCCCAACTTGAAATCCAGCCCCTGGCGGGTGCGGTGCTCACATTGGTTTGCCTCAGCCCTAAACTGGTGGTTGCAGGCATGGTGCCGGGCTTTGTGGCCGGCCACTATCAACTGGACAATTGCACCATCGCACTAGAGCTATTGGTGCAACGCAGCGGAATACGCTGGATTCAGCGCAACGCGGTGGGCGTGGACGCCCAACAGCAAATAGTTCATTTGGATGACGGCAGCACTCTGCCCTATGACTGGCTGTCGGTGAACACTGGTTCCGTACAAGATCGCGAGTTGACCGAGCGCAAGCTGCCTGGTGCCCGCGAACACGGCTTGTTCACATTACCAAAAGAAGCATTTAGCGCACTCTGGCCGCGCGTGGTGGAGATGGGCGAAGCCAAACCTCTGCGTGTCGCTGTCATCGGCGCAGGGGCCGACGGTGTCGAGCTGGCGTTGGCAGCGCGTCATCGATTGCCCAACGCGGCGGTCACCCTGGTCTGCGGCACGGAGCCCCCGGGCGCGGCCTTTTCAGCCCAGGTTCAAAAGCGTCTGCGGGACGTTCTCAAGAAACGCAAGATAACGGTGTTGCAAGACGTCGCTCTCTCTTTAAAAGCGGGTTCTGTGCAACTGGGCTGTGGCGCTGATCTGGCCTGTGACGTACCCCTATTGGCGACAGCAATGCACGCACCGCAGTGGCTGGCAGACAGTGGCTTGGCGCTAGACAGCAATGGATTTTTGGCGTTGGATAGGTACCAGCGTTCCACCAGCCACAGCCGCGTGTTTGCGGCCGGTGGCGTCAGTACGCGCATGGACCGACCGTTGGCGCGGCACACCGATTACGCGGTGCTTGCAGGCCCCGCATTGGCAAACAATTTGACGGCAGCCATCGGTGGCGCAGCACTTAAGGCGCACCAGCCCCCAGCAACCACACTGCAGATCCTGGCGTGTGGTGGCCGCAGCGCGGTGGGGATCTGGCGCAGTTTTAGTGCACAGGGTTGGTGGGTCTGGTGGCTCAAAGACTTGCAGAACAAGCGTTTTGTGGCGCGACTTACCGCACGGGGTAACTAAGCGTCTGCGCCCGCACTCACGCCACGCGCAAGGCTGTGCCAGTGGGTTCGCTGGCAGCATCTACCACTCGGCCAACCTCGGCTGCCTCTGCAAACCCATGGCGCGTAAAGATGTCCAGCACCGCATCCACGGCCTCAGCGGCGCAGCTCACCAATAGTCCACCGCTGGTTTGTGGGTCGCTTAACAGTGCCTGGTCTGCGGCGGCAAAACCGACGGGTAAAGCAATCTCATGCCCATAGGCCGCCCAGTTGCGACCCGAAGCCCCTGTCACCATGCCTGCACTGGCGAGTGCATGAACGCCTGCGATCAAGGGCACCTTGGCCCAGTCCATCTGCACCGCGCAATGGGCGCCCCGTGCCAACTCCAACGCATGGCCAGCCAGGCCAAAGCCAGTGACGTCGGTCAACGCGTGCACGCCCGCCAAGGCGGCAAGCTCTGGCCCCGGCGTGTTCAATTGGGTGGTAACGGTCAGCATACGCTCATAGCCCGCTGCATCCAGTTTCTCCTGCTTCAACGCTGCGGACAAAATCCCCACGCCCAGAGGCTTTCCCAAAATCAGCCGGTCGCCCACCTTGGCGTCGGCATTGCGTTTGACCCGCTGGGGG
>JBDTAG010000338.1:0-7110 GCA_039924745.1 Rhodoferax sp. | reverse complement strand
GCTCACCTGGGTAGCACCGTCCATCAAACGCGCGAAGTCGTAAGTGACTTTCTTGCTTTTGATCGACTTTTCCATCGAGCTGATGATGAGGTCAGCAGCTTCCACCCAGCCCATGTGGCGCAACATCATCTCGGCCGACAGAATTTCGGAACCTGGGTTCACGTAGTCTTTACCGGCGTATTTGGGGGCAGTGCCATGGGTCGCTTCAAAGCAAGCAACCGAATCCGACAGATTGGCGCCGGGCGCAATGCCGATACCGCCGACCTGTGCGGCCAGCGCGTCGGAGACGTAATCACCGTTCAGGTTGAGCGTTGCAATCACACTGTACTCGGCGGGACGCAACAGGATTTGCTGCAGGAAGGCATCTGCGATGCTATCTTTGACCACGATGTCTTTGCCGGTCTTGGGATTCTTGAACTTGCACCAAGGTCCGCCGTCGATCAGTTCAGCCCCAAATTCCTTTTGTGCAAGCGCGTAAGCCCAATCACGGAAGCCACCTTCGGTGTACTTCATGATGTTGCCCTTGTGAACGATGGTCACACTGGGTTTATCGTTGTCGATGGCGTACTGGATGGCCTTGCGCACCAAACGCTCGGTACCTTCGCGCGACACGGGCTTGATACCGATACCGGAGGTGTTGGGGAAACGAATCTTCTTAACGCCCATCTCGTCTTGCAGGAACTTGATCAGTTTCTTGGCCTTGTCGCTCTCGGCTTCAAATTCAATGCCAGCGTAAATGTCTTCAGAGTTCTCACGGAAGATCACCATATTGGTCTTGTGCGGCTCTTTCACCGGGCTGGGCACGCCTTCAAAGTACTGGATAGGGCGCAGGCAGACATACAGGTCCAGCTCTTGCCGCAGCGCGACGTTCAGCGAGCGGATACCGCCGCCGACGGGAGTAGTCAATGGGCCCTTGATGGACACCACGTACTCACGCAAGGCCTGCAAAGTCTCTTCTGGCAACCAGACATCGGGACCATACACATTGGTGGACTTTTCGCCTGCATAGACTTCCATCCAATGGATTTTTCTCTTGCCGCCGTAAGCTTTCGCAACTGCTGCGTCGACAACTTTCAACATCACTGGGGTGATGTCTTGACCGGTTCCATCGCCCTCGATAAAAGGAATGATGGGCTGATCGGGCACCGTCAGAGACATGTCCGCATTAACGGTGATTTTTTTGCCTTCGGCAGGGACTTTGATGTGCTGGTACATGGAAAAATGGTCTCCGTTGAATTTTGGGATCGCAATTACCTGAGAAGTTGTGCTTCGGTAAGTGCATAAATTCTATTCCTAAAAAATTACTGCTTTCTGTCAAACCACGTGCCTTTCAAAGTGACGACAAAATCCCTACTTTGCTTGCGGGATAATGCCGCACGGCAAACACGCCAATTTTTCTGGAAATTTCAATGAACAAGCTCCTCGCCGCACTGATCGCCGGCATTGTGTCTGTATCTGCAATTGCACATGCTGCAAAGCCCTTGGCCCCAGTTGCGCACACCACCCATTCTTCAAAAAGCGCAAAGCACACTGCGCACCACAAAATAAAGAAGCACAAGGTTAAAAAAGCGCACAAAGCCAAAAAGCACGGCCACAAGGCAAAGAAAAAGAAATCAGCTCGCAAGTGAAGCGGATGCAATGCCCAATGCTGCCCGCGCCAGTGGGGCTTGTTAACTGCTAAATCACAATATCAGGATGAAAACCAATTTTTCCATTTTGTTGACGGGGTTGTTGATCTATGTCGGCATTGCCAGCGCTCAAGACTTGCCACAAACTGAGCTCCCGCGGGAAAAACTGTCCATTGGCATCCACCAAATTGACGCCCAATTGGCGATGACGGCCGAGCAACGAGAAGTCGGTCTGATGTTCCGCAAGGAGTTGCCACAAACCGAAGGGATGTTATTCATATTTGAAGACGCCAGTCGTCTGTGTTTCTGGATGAAGAACACCTTGGTTGCGTTGACAGCGGCATTTATTGCAGACGATGGCACTATCGTTAACCTGCAAAACATGAAGCCGCAAACCACTGATTCCCATTGCGCAACCAAGTCGGTGCGATTTGTACTGGAGATGAATCAGGGATGGTTCGCCAAAAAAGGCATAAAACCCGGCACCAAGATTTCAGGACCTCCCTTCAGCCCATGAAAAAGCCGACTTAAAGTCGGCTTTTTCATGGATGGAGAGACACTCAGGCGAAATTGGCTTCTGCAAAACCCCAGTTCACCAACTTGTCGAGGTAAGTTTCCACGAACTTGGGACGCATGTTGCGGTAGTCAATGTAGTAGGCATGTTCCCAAACGTCGACGGTCAGCAACGCCTTGTCTGCGGATGTCAGTGGGGTGCCTGCGGCGCCCATATTGACAATGTCAACAGATCCGTCAGGCTTCTTCACCAACCACGTCCAACCAGAACCAAAATTGCCAACAGCAGACTTCACAAATGCTTCCTTGAACGCAGCATAGCTGCCCCATTTTGCATTGATAGCGGTTGCTAACGCGCCGGAAGGCTCACCACCACCATTGGGCTTCATGCAGTTCCAAAAGAAGGTGTGGTTCCAGATTTGCGCTGAATTGTTGTAGATACCGCCGCTGGACTTTTTGATGATCTCTTCCAACGACATGCTCTCAAACTCAGTACCCTTTTGCAGGTTGTTCAAGTTCAAAACATAAGCGTTGTGGTGCTTGCCATGGTGGTACTCCAAGGTTTCTTGGGAATAGGCTGGTGCCAGGGCGTCGATCGCGTAGGGCAATGCGGGCAAGGTGTGTTCCATGGAATCCTCTCTTTGGTTTGCAAAATGGTCATTGTAGGAATTAATTCGAGTGGGTCGCCGTTACGGTCAGGTCAACCGCGCCGTCAGTAAGGGTGGCGCGCACATGCTGCCCCGCTACAGCCTGATCCGCACGGCCCAGCGTTTGGCCGTTGTTCAATGTCAGCCAGGCATAGCCGCGCTGCAAAACCAGTGAAGGATCCAGCAAGCCCAAGCGCAACTCAGCACGTTGGTTGCGCTCCCGAAGGCTTTGCACACTACGCAATATGCGCGGCGTCCAGTCTTGCTGTCTTCGTGATAAGTCAGCCTGCCGAATCTGCAACGCCATTCGCGCCGCGTGTTGCAACCGCTGCTCGGTGGACGAAAGCACCAGGCGCTGTCGGTGCATCAGCGAAGAGGGTCGACCCAGACGGGACGCTGCAAGGTCTATGCGCTGGCCCTGACGGTCCAAAAAGCGACCTAAGGCATCCGCCATACGCGATTCAAAGTCGGTCACCAGTCCCAGCGAGGCCGACGTGGGTTCCGAAACGAGTTCAGCTGCCGCAGTGGGGGTAGGTGCCCTGACATCCGCGACAAAATCGGCAATAGTAAAGTCCGTTTCATGGCCCACTCCGCAGACAACGGGTACCGGGCTGAGCGCCAACATGCGAGCCAACTCTTCGTCGTTGAACGCCCAAAGATCCTCCATGGCTCCACCGCCGCGCACGATCAAGATGACATCAATGTCCACCTCATTGGCGCCACCACGTGCTGTGGCAATGGCGTAGAGAGACGATAAAGCCTGCTTCAGCTCGCGAGGCGCGTTGTCTCCCTGAACTGCAGCGGGAACTAGCAAGACCGGGATGTGCGGCACCCGCCGCTGCAGAGCTATGACCACGTCATGCAGCGCTGCCGCACCCAGGGAAGTCACCAAGCCGATACCGCGCGGCATGGCTGGAAGCTGGCGTTTACGGGCGCTGTCGAACAAGCCTTCTTGCTCAAGCTTCGCCTTTAGCTTGAAAAACTGCTCAAACAGTGTGCCCTGCCCTGCGGGCCGCATACTCTCCACCACCAATTGCAACTCACCGCGTGCTTCGTAGACACCCAGACGGCCACGCAACTCCACGCGGTCGCCATCGCGTGGGTTGAAATTGAGCAGGCTGGCCGCCCGCCGAAACATGGCACACCGGATTTGACCGGTTTCGTCCTTCAACGAAAAATAGCAGTGCCCACTTGCTGCTCGGGTAAAGCTACTGATTTCTCCGCCCACCGTGACGGGGTTGAAGCGCGCCTCTAGCGCATCGGCAATGGCGCGACACAGCGCGCCCACTTGCCAGACACGCGCATTCGATGCTGTGGCTTGG
This sequence comes from Rhodoferax sp., assembly GCA_039924745.1. Taxonomy (GTDB): domain Bacteria; phylum Pseudomonadota; class Gammaproteobacteria; order Burkholderiales; family Burkholderiaceae_C; genus Allorhodoferax. The sequence continues at coordinate 3,000 of JBDTAG010000338.1, read as the reverse complement.
GGAGACTCAAACATACGACGATCCTTGAACCGAGCGCTGGTAGCTCGCGTCAATTCTCCACAGAAAGTGGGCCTGCCTTTGCATAGACCTTGAGTGCACTGCGCTACCCGGCGCTGCGTAATAAGCCATTGATTTCATTCTATTTTTTGTTGCTCAATTGGTCACCAATTTGTCAAGGCTAGGCCTTGGCGCTGCGCACAGCAAAATGGAAAAACAGTTTTTCACAAACTTATCCACTTATGTTGTGCGTCTGCGTAGGCCATAATCTGCGAGCATTTGCATCTGCACGGAGTGACCATTTGTTTTCCATCATACAAGCCGCGGGCTGGCCAATTTGGCCCCTTATTGCCTGCTCCGTATTGGCCTTGGCCATTGTTATCGACCGTTTTATTAGCCTCAAAGGCAGTAAAGTTGCGCCACCGCGCTTGCTGGACGAAGTGCTGGGCGTTACACGCACTGCCATTCCTGCACCCGATGTGGTCACGCAGTTAGAAAAAAACTCGGCATTGGGCGAAGTCTTGGCCAGCGGGTTGCGAGCCATGAATTCGGATCCACGCTGCACCGAAGACGATCTGCGCGCAACGATGGAGAGTACGGGTCGCATCGTGGCGCACCGCCTGGAAATGCGGTTAAGCGCCTTGGCAACTATTGCCTCTGCCGCGCCGCTGATGGGCCTGTTTGGCACTGTCGTCGGCATGATTGAGATTTTCGGCTCACAAGCGCCGGGCGGCGCTACCGGTGGCAACCCTGCGCAGCTCGCACACGGTATTTCGATCGCACTGTACAACACGGCTTTCGGTCTGATTGTGGCCATCCCCTCGTTGATCTTTTGGCGCTATTTCCGCGGCCGTGTGGATGCCTACCTGTTGACGCTGGAATTGGCCGCCGAACACTTGGCGCGCCATCTCAAGGTTTTCCGCAAGCAGTAAACCCATGAACTTCCGCGCCCGAAAAACCGAAGAGCCCGAGATCAATTTGATCCCTTTCATCGACGTGCTGCTGGTGGTATTGATCTTTTTGATGTTGTCCACGACCTACAGCAAGTACACCGAACTACAGCTCAAATTGCCAGTGGCTGATGCCGACGCGCAGCGCGACTATGCCAAGGAACTGATCGTAGGAGTCAGCGCCGACGGCGCTTTTAGCGTAAATCGCGTGCCAGTGGTCGGCCGTACGCTAGAAAATGTTTCCAGTGCGATGGCCGAAGGTGCCAAAGCGGGCAAAGATACGGTTGTCATCATCACTGCAGATGCCAGCGCCAAACACCAGTCTGTGGTCACCGTCATGGAAGCCGCGCGCCGCGCAGGTCTGAACCAAATCACTTTCGCCACGCAGTCCTCAGCGCAGGCGGGTGGCCAATAGCGCGATGGGTGGCGCTTTGCGGCCCGCGCTGCAAAGAACCTTGTTGCATGCCTGGACTAAGCGTGCAGGCCTTGCAAGTCTGCTATGGCCTGTTTCCAAAATTTTTCAATGCCTCACATGGTTGAGACGCCAACTGTACGGCTCGGGTGTTTTTGCAACCCAGCGCGTTGACGCAATCGTCATCGTTGTAGGCAATGTCATCGCTGGCGGCGCGGGCAAAACCCCCACGGTTATGGCCTTGGTCCAGCATCTGCGCGCACAAGGGCATAACGTTGGCGTCGTTTCTCGCGGTTACGGGCGCAAGGATGGCTCGGTCTGCGCTGAAGTGGTCAATAACGCCCGCCCCGATGACGTGGGGGACGAGCCCCTGTTAATCAAACGCACCACCTTGGCCCCCGTATTTATAGGCCCAACACGCCATGCTGCCGCGACCGCGCTGTTGGCACGTTACCCACAAACCCAGATCATTGTTTGCGACGATGGCCTGCAGCACTACGGCCTGTACCGAGATCTGGAAATATGCGTATTCGACAACCGCGGCTGTGGCAACGGCTGGCTGTTACCAGCCGGCCCATTGCGCGAAAGCTGGCCGCGTCAAGCGGTTGGGCGCGCAGGTCAGCGCGTAGATCGTCTGTTGGTACTGCACACTGGAAACCAGCCGGCCTTCGCGGGCTATACCGCGCTACGCAGTCTGGCCCCCTACGCCATGGCACGTGATGGCTCACGTGTAACCTTTGAGAGCCTCCGTCTGCCCGGCGCACAACCCCTTTTGGCATTGGCTGGCATCGCGCAGCCAGAGTCTTTCTTTGCCATGCTACGTGACCTACAGCTACCGCTGCAGCAGACGCTTTCATTACCAGATCACTATAATTTTGATAGCTATAGTGCCATATTGCACGAGGGCTACCGCGTTATTTGTACAGAGAAAGACGCCGCAAAACTGTGGCCATTGGTTCCTGACGCGCTGGCGGTTCCACTGGTATTCGAACCCGAGGCCGCCTTCTTCCCAGCCATAGACACCGCACTGGCTTCACTCCTTTCCACAAAGCTATCATCAGCCTATGGACACCAGACTACTTGAACTCATTGTTTGCCCCGTCACAAAGGGCCCTTTGGAATATGACCGCGACAAGCAAGAACTGCTCTCACGCAGCGCGCGCCTGGCCTACCCAGTGCGTGACGGCATTCCGGTGCTGCTGGAAAACGAAGCCCGCACCATGACTAACGAAGAACTCGGCCTTTAAACGCCAGCATGGGCTACACCGTACTGATACCGGCGCGGCTGGCATCCACCCGTTTACCCAATAAACCACTGGCCGATATTGGTGGCGCACCCATGGTGGTGCGCGTGGCGCAGCGGGTGCGTTCTGGCGTGCCAGCGAGCACCCGAATTGTGGTCGCTGCGGATCACCTCTCCATCATTCAAGCGTGCCAAGACTACGACGTTGAAGCCATCTTGACGCGTGAAGACCATGCGTCTGGCAGCGACCGCCTTGCTGAGGCCTGCGACTTGCTGAAGCTTGCCGAAGGCGACATCGTAGTCAACGTGCAAGGAGATGAGCCGCTGATCGACCCGGCACTGGTTCAAGCCGTGGCCAACACGTTGCAGGCTCAGCCATTGGCCAGCATGGGCACCGC
>JBDTAG010000337.1:0-4279 GCA_039924745.1 Rhodoferax sp. | reverse complement strand
TGTTGCGCAGCCGCAGCGGCTGAATTCAGTGCTTTTTGAGCAAATTCTGCCCGCAGCGCTTTTAGTTTTTCACGTGGATCCTCTCGAACCGTTTCCTGGTTGAGCCCCATCTCGGCGATAAAGCGGCTCGGCAAAGCGGCCACCATCTCACGCCCTTTTTTACGCCGACGCGTCCAGCTCACTGCAAGGCTGCGTTGTGCACGGGTAATGCCCACGTACATCAGGCGGCGCTCTTCTTGCAAGCGCAGTGCAAGGTCTTCGTTGGCGGATTCGTGGGCCTTCTCAGATCCGCCCATAGACTCCGCGCCGTCGTTCAACTTGAAGGGCAACATGCCTTCGGTCACGCCCACTAGAAGCACATGCGGCCACTCCAAGCCCTTGGATGCGTGCAGCGTCGACAGCGTGACCACATCCTGGTCTTTCTCACGCTCGCTGATGGTGGACAGCAATGCGATGGTTTGCGCTACTTCCAGTAGCGTTTTGACCTCGCGTTCCGACACGCCCGCCACGTCGTCGATTTGGCCACCGCAGCGCTGTGACATCCAATCGCAAAACTCCAACACGTTAGACCACTTGGCGGCGGCTACCTTCTCGCTGTCTTCCCCATCCAGCAGATGCTTTTCGTAGCCAATTTCCTTGAGCCAATCCATCATGAACACCTTGGCGGCCTCGGCCCCCTTGGTGTGGCGGGCCTTGTATTCCAAGTCGGTTACATAGCGCCCAAATTCGTGCAGGCTGCCCAAGGCCTTGGCCGCCAAAGCGCCTGCTAGCGAAGAGGAGAACAGCGCTTCGAACAGGCTGAGTTTGTACTGCGTGGCATACAAGCCCAAGGTGCCCAGCGTCTGGTGGCCAATGCCGCGTTTGGGGGTGGTCACGGCGCGCACGAACGCCGGGTCGTCGTCGTTGTTGGCCCACAAGCGAAACCACGCGCACAGGTCGCGGATCTCGGCCCGGTCGAAGAAGCTCTGTCCACCCGATACCTTGTACGGGATGCCAGCCTTGCGCAGCGCCTTCTCGAACGGCTTGGCCTGGTGGTTGGCGCGGTACAGCACCGCAAAATCGCGAAACTCTTTGTATTGCTTGCCCTGTTGGGCTAGCAGGCCTTCAGCGCGCAGGCTTTGGATGCGGGCGACGGCGCGCTCGGCTTCGTGTTCTTCGTTGTCCGCATCGACCACCCGCACCGGCTCGCCTTCGCCCAGCTCGCTGAACAGTGTCTTGGGGAAGAGCTTGGGGTTGGGGCCAATCACGTTGTTGGCAGCCCGCAGGATGGCGCTGGTGGAGCGGTAGTTTTGCTCCAGCGTGATCACTTTGAGTGTCGGAAAATCCACCGGCAGTTTGCGCAGATTGTCCAGCGTCGCGCCGCGCCAGCCGTAGATGGATTGGTCATCGTCACCCACCGCCGTAAAGCGTGCCCCGTCCGCCGGGTTGCCACCCACCAGCAGCTTCAACACCTCGTACTGGGTTGCATTGGTGTCCTGGTATTCGTCGACCAGCACATGGCCCATCATGCCTTGCCACTTCTGGCGCACCTCTTCGTGGTCGCGCAGCAGCTTGAGCGGCAGGCTGATCAGGTCATCAAAATCCACGCTTTGGTAGGCCGTCAACCGTTCTTCGTAGCGGCCCATGACGACGGCAGTGACGCGGGCGTTGTCGTCCTCGGCCTGTGCCAGCGCCTGCTCGGCGTTCAGGCCGGCGCTCTTCCAGCCGCTGATGGTCCATTGCCATTGGCGGGCGGTGGCGATATCGGTGCTGCCACCGGCGTCTTTGAGGATGCTGGTCACGTCGTCGCTGTCCAGAATGCTGAACTGGGGTTTGAGCCCCAGCACCGCGCCGTCTTGGCGCAGCATGCGCACGCCCAAGGCGTGAAACGTGCACACCACCACGTCCTTGGCCACCCGGCCAATCAGGCCCTTGGCGCGCTCGCGCATTTCAGCCGCCGCCTTGTTGGTAAACGTGATGGCCGCGATCTTTTGCGGCGGCATGCCAGCCTGTATCAGACGGCCGATCTTGTGGGTAATGACGCGGGTTTTGCCCGACCCCGCTCCGGCCAGCACCAGGCACGGCCCGTGCATATAGTTAACAGCTTCTTGCTGGGCCAAGTTCAGGCCGTGGGCCATGGATGGCGCGGACGAAAGGGGAGAAGAGGGGGGCGAGGCAGACATTCAGGCTTTACGGGCAGACAAGCGCGCCATCTTACCGGGCGGCCAACTGGGGGCTGGTACGCGGGCGTATGGCCTGACAGATAGCTGAGAACCTTCCTATGCGTTCGTGGAGAAAATCTTTTAGCAAAATGGGCCTCTAGCCCTCGTGGAATATGGCTACCTAGCTATATAAATCATAGTGTTTGGGTGCGCTGCATGCGTTTGCCTGTGCAGCCAAATGCCGCACAATAGGCCGGTGCTGCAAATCCTCACCATCACCTTCCCCTTCTTTGCCCTGGTTTTGTGCGGCTATATCGCTGCCCACCGCGGCATGCTGCCCTTGCCAGCTATTCCTGGCATGAACGCCTTTGTGCTGTTTTTTGCGTTGCCTTGTTTGCTGTACCGCTTCGGTGCCAGCACGCCAATTGCGCAGTTGCTGGACCCCAGCGTGGCACTGACCTATTTGCTGGTCGCGTTGATCATGGTCGGCTTTCTCATCGCGGTGACACGGCACGGGCGCATCGGCTGGAACGACGCGGCCTTCGGTGCCCTGGTGGGCGCTTTCCCCAATACCGGCTTTATGGGCGTTCCGCTGCTGGTCGCAATTTTGGGCGCGAAAGCGGCTGGCCCCGCCATCGTGACCATTTTGGTAGACATGGTTTTCACCACCTCGCTGTGCATTGCGCTGTCGCGCCTGGGCAGCCATAAGCCGGGCGAAGCGACGGTCGGTCAGGCCGCAAAGAATGCGCTCAAGGGGGTGGCGGCCAACCCCATGCCGTGGTCTATTTTGTTGGGGGCGTTGGTATCAGCGTTGCAACTGGAGCTACCCAAACCCATTGTGCAAACGGTCGGGCTGCTGGCCGACTCGGCGTCGCCGGTGGCGCTGTTCACCATTGGCGCGGTGCTAGCGCGATCCCACATCCTGACGCAGGCTGGCGAGTCGCACCCTGTGCATTGGATGGAAGTGGTGCCGGTGGCTGTCATCAAACTGTTTCTCCACCCATTGCTGGTCTTGTTGGTGGGGGCGGGCGCCATCCAAATGGGTGTGCCGCTGGACCGGTTTGCGCTGAAGGTGCTGGTGCTGCTGGCGGCATTGCCCAGTGCCAGCAATGTGTCGCTGTTGGCCGAGCGCTTCGGGGCCGACAACGGGCGCATTGCGCGCATCATCTTGTTGTCTACTGCGGCGGCGTTTTTGACGTTTTCGGGTGCTGTGGCGCTGATGACCTGAGGGCACACCGCGCTGACATGGTTCAGGTTTTGCCTTGTTTCTCCCGGTAGCTTCCCGGGCTCTCCCCGGTCCACTCCTTGAACGCATGGTTGAACGCGCTCTGCTCCTGAAAGCCCAGCAAGAACGCGATATCCGCCAAACCCAAATTGCGTTGTCGCAAATAGCCCTGCGCCAGCTCTTTACGCGTCAGGTCCAACACCTGCTGGAAGCTGGCCCCCGCATCACTAAGTTTGCGTTGCAGCGTGCGTTGGCTCAGGCGTAAGTCTTCGGCAATGGCGGCCAGACGCGCTCGGTCTTGCGCCAGGTTGTGGGCAATGCTGGCGCGCACCTGGGCGATGATGCCCGTGTCGTTTTGAGCGCGCTGTTTCTGCCGTAGCAGTTGCTCAGCATGCTGTTGCAACACCGGGTAGAGGCTGACATCGGCATTCGGTACCGGTAGCGTTAACAGTGCAGCGTCAAAGCGTGCGCGATTGGCGTCTGCGCCAAACTCGACGTCGGTGCCAAAGAGGCGGTGGTGCTCGCTGGTGTCCGCCGGTGCGGCATGGGTGAACGACACGGGCGCAGGCGGCAATGGCATGCCAGCCAACCACGTGCCAAACACGCGCACTCCGGCAAACACACTCTCGGCCAGATGCCGGCTGGCGTGGGGGAAATGGCTGCGCCACAGGTATTCGGCCGTGCCGTCCGTCACGCTTAGTTCGGATCGGCCCAGGTCATGGGCCAAGCCTTCGTAGCGCAGCGTTTGCTGGAACACCTGGCCAAAGTCGCGGCAGCTTAGCAAGATCAGTCCGTAGACGCTGTAAGTGCCCAGCTTGACGCGCTCGCCCACATGCAGGCCGAAGTGGGGATGCTGGGCTAGCTCTGCGCCCGCGTCAAAAAGGCGCACGTAGTCGGCGGCAGGTAAAGATTC
>JBDTAG010000336.1:0-11309 GCA_039924745.1 Rhodoferax sp. | reverse complement strand
CCAGCGACCAGCATCACTGGCTGCGTATTCGTAGTCAGTGCCAGAGCCTCTTTCGGTCCTTCATGGATCAGTTTGGCGACATCTTCTCCCAGTGCATCGGACGCTTCTTGCAGCGTCTGTGCCACTATGGCGTTATCACCCCAGGCGTCCAACATGCCAACCGATTGCGACCCTTGTCCCGGAAATACAAATGCAAAGTTTTTCATAACCACTACTAGGTAAATATGCCTCTAGCCCTCGCAGAATATACGCAAGTAGCTACAAAATTAAGAGCAAAGCGCCCCAAGTGAAACCGCCGCCCACACCTTCGAGCAACAGTGTTTGGCCGGGTTTGACTTGGCCGGAGCGCACACCGACGTCCAGTGCCAACGGAATGGACGCGGCCGATGTGTTACCGTGCTGGTCCACCGTGACGACTACCTTGTCCATGGAAAGCTTCAGTTTACGGGCAGTACTTTGCATGATGCGGATATTGGCCTGGTGCGGTACCAACCAATCGACATCCGCCTCCGTGAGGTTTGCCTTCGCCAACGTAGCGCGAGCCGCACTCTCCAGCAAACCGACTGCCAGTTTGAAGACAGCTTGGCCGTCCATCTTCAACAAGGGATCACCCAAAATACTGCCACCCGAAACGTGGCCGGGAACGCACAAAATACCGACGTGCTTGCCATCGGCATGCAGATCGCTGGCCAAAATTCCAGGGGTGTCAGACGCCTCCAACACCACAGCGCCGGCACCATCGCCAAACAATACGCACGTGGTGCGATCCTTGAAATCGAGGATGCGAGAGAAAATTTCTGCTCCCACAACCAGCGCGCACTTGGCGGCGCCAGTCTTGACCATGGCATCTGCGACCGCTAGTGCATAGACAAAACCACAACACACTGCCTGCACGTCAAACGCAGCGCAGCCATTGGCTCCTAATTTGTTTTGCAAGATACACGCGGTCGATGGAAACACCATGTCGGGTGTCGACGTGGCGACAATGATCAGATCGACGTCTTGCGCCGTACGACCCGCCGCCTCCAGCGCTTTCTTTGCCGCTTCCAGACCCAAGTCGCTACTGAACACTCCATCGTCCGCAAAGTGCCGGGCACGAATACCCGTGCGTTCTACGATCCATTGGTCTGAAGTCTCTACGCCTTTGGCGGCGAGTTCGGCCACCAAATCATCATTGGTCAGCCGGCGCGGAGGCAAATAACTGCCCGTGCCTGTAATTCGCGAATATGGTTTCATGGTGGGGTTGGTACTACCCGATCAGTTTTTATGGAGCGCTGTCAGCCGCAACCAAAAGCGGCGCTGCGTGCGCGATGCGGGCCTGAACGCGGTCAAGCAAGTTGTTTCGGGCTGCATCATACGCCCGGTTCAGGGCGAACCCAAAACCCAGTGCGTCAGCAGACCCATGGCTTTTGAACACCAACCCACGTAGACCCAACAGTGCGGCACCATTGTATCGACGATGATCAACGCGACTTTTAAGCGCACTTAGCACCGAGTAAGCGGCCATTGCCGCCATTTTGGTAAAGATATTTCGAAAAAACTCGGCTTTCAAAAATCCAAGAATCATGGCAGCAAGGCCTTCGCTGGCTTTCAAAGCCACATTGCCGACAAAACCATCGCAGACGACCAAGTCCACTGTACCTTTGAAGATATCGTTACCTTCTATATTTCCAAAAAAGTTCAAATCCCCAGCTTTAGATGCAGATCGCAGCAATTCGCCCGCTTTTTTGATGGTTTCGTTTCCTTTAATGATTTCCTCGCCAATATTGAGCAAACCTACCGTGGGTGATGGCTTATTGCTGAGCACCGAAACCAAGGCGGAGCCCATAACCGCAAACTGCAACAGATGCTCAGCAGAGCAATCAACGTTTGCACCCAGATCCAACATGGTGGTAGCACCACCGGTCGCATTGGGAAGTTGACCCGCAATGGCAGGGCGCTCGATACCGTCCATGGTTTTCAGGATGTAGCGCGAAATAGCCATCAAAGCGGCTGTATTGCCAGCAGAAACGGCGGCCTGCGCCTTGCCGTCCTTTACCTGCTGGATGGCAACGCGCATAGAAGAATCCTTTTTACGGCGCAAGGCAATTTCCAACGGATCGTCCATGGTCACAACCTCGGTTGCGTGAACGATGGTGGCACGGGGGTGGGAAAAACCGGCCAGCTTGTCCGCCAAGCCGACCAGCACCAACGCAGCATCAGGGTGCTGATCGAGAAACTGGGTGCAAGCGGGAAGCGTGACGTGGGGGCCATGGTCGCCTCCCATACAGTCAACAGCAATTGTGATCATGGGGTAGGCACCCAAAAAGAGAGGTGATCAGACATTGACCCGACAGGGCCAAAAACGACAAAAGCCCGACGCTACAGGATTTGTAGCTCCGGGCTTTGTTTGAAAAACCTGGATCAGGCTTCAGATTTGGTCTTCAGCACCTTGCGACCACGGTAGAAACCAGTGGGGCTGATGTGGTGGCGCAGGTGGGTTTCACCCGTGGTGGATTCCACTGCAATGCCTGGAACAACCAACGCATTGTGCGAACGGTGCATACCGCGCTTGGAAGGGGACTTTTTGTTTTGTTGGACTGCCATGATCGGCTCCTGAGCAGGGGTGCTGCGCCATGCTCAATGCAAAATGCAACACTGGGGGTTAGTAAAAATGCGCGATAGGTTTCACACGCGAAGCCTCAAATTATAGCCCAAAGCATCGGAGCTAGGCTAGGGCTTCTTTTTCAATTGTCCCAGAATGGCGAACGGATTGGGTTTTTCAGATGCGTCCTCCACAAAATCAGAGTCGGCTACCTGCAGCTTCACAGCACCAGGGCAAACCTCGTGCTTGGGAACCACGGGCAAGGCCATCAATAGCTCGTCTTCCACCAATTCCAGCAGATTGAAGTCGCGGCTCAGCACGAGCACATCCTCTTCTGAATCCTCATCTTCAACAGCAGCCACTTCTTCACTGGCTACAAAACGAAACTCGCGTTCAAAATGCACGGGCACATCCACAGGTCCCAAGCAGCGCTGACAAGTCTGTGGCAAAGCCACTTCTGCAGTCAAGGCAAGCCATATCTGCTCGCTTGTCGTTCCATTGGGCCGTGTCATGCCTTGTGCGGTGAAGTTCACGGGGTTCTGGGCGCCTGCGCCTTGCGCCTCTTCCAGTAAGCGGGCGAAGTGGGACAGGTTCTCGCTGCCTGCAATGCTGCCACCTGTCTTGGCGAAGGCGTCAATATTCAGGTGCCGGGCGTCGTAGTCGTGTTTCATCCGCGCAGTGTAAGAGAATCGGGCCATGTCAGACATTTCCACTAGAAAACTCATACTCGGATCAACGTCAGCCTACCGGCGCGAGTTGCTCAGCCGATTGAACATCCCTTTCACCGTGGAGTCGCCCCATGTGGACGAGACGCCGCTACCCGGCGAAACCCCACACGATCTGGCCTGCCGACTTGCGTTGGCCAAAGCCCATGCGGTCGCAGCGCGCTTTCCGGACTGCGTAGTGATTGGTTCAGACCAGGTTGCAGATCTCGACGGCCTTGCCTTGGGCAAGCCCGGCACGCACGACCGGGCCACGCTGCAATTGCGCCAAATGCGCGGAAAAACCGTGGTTTTCCAGACTGCATTGGCAGTGGTATGCCTAAACAGCGGCTTCTGCCAACAGTCATTGGCCCCGGTCAAAGTCGTTTTCCGCACACTAAGTGATTCGGAAATTGAAAACTATTTGCGGCAAGAGCAGCCCTACGACTGCGCAGGCAGTGCCAAGAGCGAGGGCTTAGGCATCGCCCTGCTTGACGCGATTGAGAGCGACGACCCCACAGCGTTAATAGGCCTGCCGTTGATTCGAACTAGCCGCATGCTGCGAGCCGCAGGCATTGAACTTTTGGCAACACAGCAGGCGGCGGCATGACGACACCCGGCACACTCTACCTAGTTCCCGCGCCGCTAGACTTTGGCTGCGACACACAGGTTGCTCTGGACCGCGTGTTGCCCGCCGCCACACTGGAGATCGCGTCTACGCTAGACCATTGGATTTGTGAAAACGCAAAATCCACTCGGGCCTACCTTAAGCGCATCGGACAAACGCACCCACTGTGCCAGCCTTTGCAAGCCATGCAATTGCAGGAATTGCCACACGAGGTGCATAAAAAAGGCGATCACCAAGGGCAGTTTGATGCCCGCCATCTTTTGCAGCCAGCGTTACAGGGGGCCAACATGGGTCTGGTTAGCGAAGCGGGCATGCCTGCCATTGCGGACCCCGGTTCCTCCGTGGTGCGTGCCGCGCATGATTTGGGTGTGCGCGTGGTTCCTTTGGTCGGGCCGGTATCTCTGCTTCTCGCCTTGGCAGCCAGTGGACTCAGTGGCCAAAGTTTTGCATTTGTTGGCTACCTGCCCAGCACACCCGCCGAGCGTATCCAGCGTATCCGCGAGCTGGAATCCCTCGCGCTAAAAACTGGTCAAACGCAGTTGTTTATAGAAACGCCCTACCGCAACCAAGCCATGCAGCAGGCCTTGGTGCAAACCCTGCAGCACAACACGCGATTGGCAACTGCCAGTGGGTTGACACTGGAGTCTTCCCAGTGCTACAGCGACTTGACAAAGAACTGGAAGCAAAAGCACTGGACCCTGACAAACACCGTGCCCACCGTGTTTGCAATCGGTCGTTAAGCCGCCTCGAAACGACTTGATTAGCGCAGCACGGGTGATACCCGCATAGCCTTCACACTGCCTTCGCCAATGGCGGCACCAAAACGCTTGGCCAAGCGTTCAGCAACATTGTCTTTGCGGGTGTAGTCCACCAGCTCTTCCGCCTTGACCACTTCACGGGCCACATAGTCCAGGTTTCCCAATTGGTCAGCCAACCCCAAGTCGATGGCTTGCTGGCCGGTCCAAAACAGACCACTGAAAATCTCTGGTGTCTCCTTCAGGCGGCTACCACGGCCCTGCTTCACCGCGTTGATAAATTGCTGGTGAATCTGGTCCAGCATCGCCTGTGCAAATGCGCGCTGCTTCTCGGTTTGCGGACTGAACGGATCCATAAAGCCTTTGTTCTCGCCCGCCGTCATGAGGCGGCGCTCCACGCCCAGTTTGTCCATCAGCCCAGTGAAGCCAAAGCCGTCCATCAACACGCCAATACTGCCGACTACGCTGGCTTTATCGACGAAAATTTTATCGGTCGCCACGGCAATGTAATACGCGGCCGATGCGCAGGTTTCCTCGACCACGGCGTAAATTGGCTTCTTGTGCAATGCTTTGAGACGACGGATTTCGTCATTGATGATGCCCGCTTGCACTGGGCTGCCACCAGGCGAATTGATCAACAGCACCACTGCTTTGGTGCTCTTGTCTTCAAACGCGCTGCGCATCGCGGCCACGATCAGTTCGGCACTGGCATCTGACCCCGACGCGATTTCACCTTGAATTTTGACCAACGCCGTGTGCGACGTAGAAGCGTCCGTTGTGGAGCCACTGCGGTCCATGCCCATCCAGACCAGGCCGGCCAAGAACACCAACCACGCGATGCGGATGGCGTTACGCCAGCGGCGCGCCTGCCGTTGCTCGGCGATGGCAGCCAAGGCAATGGTCTCCAATGCATTGCGCTCCCAGCCTGTGGTCCGCCCCGCGTTGGATGCTTCTGCTTTGATAGCAGCATCTGTAATATCTTCGGGGCCTTGGGGTGAATTCGTCATTGTGGAGAGCGTGTCAGAGTTGGTTGGGGCAGATAAATCAAAATACGAGCGCTTGCAGATTGTGGGCAGTATGCCAGTGCACAACGCCATCGCTTTCTGTCAGGGCAATTTTTACCAGTCCGCCACGACAGGGTCCGCCCATGCAATGTCCAGTCTGCGGGTTGTACATGGCGCCGTGGGTGGCGCACATCAGCCAACTGCCGGAGCTGTCGAAAAAGCGGTTGGGTTGGTAGTCCATTTCCATGGGAACGTGGGAGCATTGGTTGAGATACCCGTACACCTTGCCTTCATAGCGGATGGCAAATCCACGTGAGGTACGTCCGCAATACACCACGTCAAACGGCACCGCCTCGCCGCTGTTCACCAGATCTGTTGAATTGCAAAGCGGTACGGAGGCGCCAGGTATTTCAGTCATTGCAGTAAGTCAGGTTCAGGACGGATCAAGCATGTGTAGCAAACCAGGCTTGCAGTTCGGCCACGGTATGCGCGACGAACAAAGGATTCAGTTCTGCAAAGCTGGCTGGCTCGTGAGCCCCGTAGCTGACGCCTACGCTAGGGCAGCCAGCGTTGATCGCCATTTGCAAGTCATGCGTAGTGTCGCCCACCATCAGAACCCGATGGGCTGGCACGCCAAACTCCTGCATCAGTTCTTGCAGCATCAGCGGGTGCGGCTTGCCGGCAGTCTCGTCTGCCGTTCGTGATGCCTGGAACAGGTCTTGTAGCTCTGAGGACTTGAGTACGTCATTCAGACCCCGTCGGCTTTTGCCGGTAGCCACGGCCAGAACATAGTTACGGGCTCTCAGGTCAGACAGCATCGACAGTACTCCGTCGAACAGGCTAATGTCATTCTGATGCGCCATGTAGTGGTGCTTGTAACGCGCGCCTAGTTCTGCGTATTTACTGGGTGGCACATCTGGCGCGGCATGGGCTAGGGCCTGCATCAGGCCCAAACCGATCACATACGAGGCATTCTTATCACTGGGCTTGCTTCCTCCCACATCAACGACGGCCGCCTGTATGCACCGTGTGATGATGGCAGTCGAGTCAAAAAGAGTGCCATCCCAGTCGAAGGCAATCAAATCAAAGGGACGAGCGGCTTGGGTTGGTTTTTGCGTTGGCATGGTGAAAAATAAAGTCTGACATGGCGCGCGTTCAAATAGCTTGCGGAAGTACCTGGCGCACGAATTGCGCCAGCTCTACAGGCAAGTCTGCCTGTAGTTCCATGCGCGCACCAGTTGAAGGGTGATTGCACTGCAAGCGCCAGGCGTGCAAAAACATGCGTTTGAGTGCTGACGGGCTGTTGGCACGGGCCAAAGCCTTGTTGCTATCGAAATCACCGTATTTGTCATCGCCAGCTATGGGCATGCCTTCCGATGCCAAATGCACCCGGATTTGGTGGGTGCGCCCTGTTTTGATAGTCACTTCCAGCAAGGAAAAGCCACGGTCGCTGTCAACAAGAGTTTGTTGCTCACCCGGAACCACACCACCGGCAGCGCGAACCTTGACCAATGTCAAAGACGACATGCCATCCGGGTCATCTTTGGCAACCACTTTCACACGCCGTTCGCCATCGGGCAGTAAATACTTGTGCAGTGGCTTGTCCAACACCTTCTTGTTGGCAGGCCATTGGCCAATGACCATCGCCAAATAGGTTTTACCGGTCTCCCGTTCGCGGAACTGGTCTTGCAGGTTTTTGAGCGCGCTACGTTTCTTGGCCACCAACAGGATGCCGCTGGTCTCGCGATCCAACCGGTGTACCAGTTCCAAAAACTTGGCCTGGGGCCGCGCCATGCGCAATTGCTCGATGACACCAAAACTGATGCCAGAACCGCCATGAACCGCCACACCCGACGGTTTGTTGATGGCCAGCAAGCTGTCATCTTCAAACAAAACCACGAATTCCTTGGCAGGTGCATGACTCGCCACCTGCTCAGCCATGGCCTGGGCCTTTTCTGCCACTCTTTCAGAAATGCGAACAGGGGGCACGCGGACCACGTCACCGGAATTTAAACGGGTGTCTGCATTCGCCCGCCCTTTGTTAACCCGGACCTCGCCGCTGCGGATGATGCGATAGACGTGGGTCTTGGGAACGCCCTTGAGGTGGCGCATCAAGTAGTTGTCCAACCGCTGCCCGGCACCATCATCGTCGATGGTCAGGGTTTTCACTTGAGGCTGAATGTCTGGCTGTGGGGGAATGGGATTGCCCCCTATAATGTGTTTCACTAGCGATGCGCTGTAAGTGGTTGATTTGTCTGGAGTTTAGTCCACACGCCACATGCAGACACGCTGGAAGGTCGATGCCGCCGGGTTAGCCTGCAAACAAATCACACGCCAAATGCCTGTGGTGGTTTGCAAACAACACGGTTAAGACTACGAATCGAATCACTGATACGGAATACCCACAGTTTGCAGACCCCTCGTCTGCAAACGGAATGAAGCGAGATGTTTGTGCTGATGTACCTGATGAATCTATGCCTACAGCGCGTTTTCGCGTTGTTGCCTAGCATTAATCAGCCTCTAGCCCTCGTCAAACGGGCGCAGCCAGCTATGCAATTGATAGCAAACTCACAAACGCATCCCCTCGCTCTCCTCCACGCGCCTACGCTTCGTCGCCTCATTTGAGTCGAAGTTCTCCGGCAATTCCACCTCAATCGGTTCGTCAGTTCAGGTATCAATTGCCCCTTGAGGGCATGTAAAACTGAAGAAGGACGCAATCCATGAAACGGATGCTTATCAACGCCACGCAGGCTGAAGAACGCCGCTTGGCCATTGTCGATGGACAAAAACTCCTCGACTACGAAATCGAAATTGAAGGGCGCGAACAGCGCAAGGGCAACATCTACCAGGCCGTCGTTACCCGAGTCGAGCCTTCGCTGGAAGCCTGCTTCGTCGACTACGGCGAAGACCGCCACGGCTTCCTGCCGTTCAAAGAAATCTCGCGCATGTACTTCAAGGAAGGCGTATCCGCCTCCCAAGCCCGCATCCAGGACGCGATCAAAGAAGGCCAGGAACTGCTGGTCCAAGTCGAAAAAGAAGAACGTGGCAACAAGGGCGCAGCCCTGACCACCTTTGTCTCGTTGGCCGGCCGATATGTGGTCTTGATGCCCAACAACCCACGTGGCGGCGGCGTCAGCCGTCGCATCGAGGGTGAAGACCGCGCAGAGCTCAAAGAAAACATGGACCAGTTGGAATACCCCAACGGCATGTCCATCATCGCGCGCACCGCTGGCATCGGCCGCAGTGCGCCCGAGTTGCAGTGGGACTTGAACTACCTGTTGAAGCTGTGGACCGCCATCGACGGTGCGGCCAAGGGCGGCAAGGGCGCTTACCTGATTTACCAAGAGTCTTCTTTGGTGATCCGCGCCATTCGCGACTACTTCAACCACGACATCGGCGACATCCTGATCGACACCGACGACGTGTACGAGCAGGCCCAGCAGTTCATGGCCCACGTCATGCCCGAGCACGCTGCGCGTGTGAAGCGCTACCGTGACGACGCGCCGCTTTTCAGCCGCTTCCAGATCGAACACCAGATCGAATCGGCCTATGCCCGCACCGTGAACCTGCCTTCTGGCGGCGCCATCGTGATCGACCACACCGAAGCCTTGGTTTCCGTGGACGTCAACTCGGCCCGCGCCATCAAAGGCGGTGACATCGAAGAGACTGCCACCCGCACCAACCTGGAAGCCGCCGACGAAGTGGCCCGTCAGATGCGTTTGCGCGATTTGGGTGGCCTGATCGTCATCGACTTTATCGACATGGAAGAGTCCCGCAACCGCCGCGAAGTAGAAAACCGCTTGCGCGACGCCCTGCGCCAGGACCGCGCCCGCGTGCAGTTCGGCACCATCAGCAAATTCGGCTTGATGGAAATGAGCCGCCAGCGCCTGCGCCCTGCGCTGAGCGAAGGTGCATCGATTCCTTGCCCCCGTTGCGGCGGTTCCGGCCATATCCGCGACACAGAATCCAGCGCGCTGCAGATCCTGCGGATCATCCAGGAAGAATCGCTCAAAGACAGCACGGCATCCGTGCTGTGCCAAGTGCCAGTCGATGTGGCATCGTTCCTGCTGAACGAAAAGCGTTCCGAAGTGGCCAAGATTGAGCTCAAGCAGCGCATCAACGTGCTGCTGGTGCCTAACAAGACACTGGAAACTCCTAACTACCGCCTCGAACGCCTCAAGCACGACGATCCACGCCTGGACAACATCGAAGCCAGCTACAAACTGGCCGATGAGGTCGAAGACCCGACCAGCGTTACGCGCCGCTCGCAAGAGCCTACCAACAAGCAAACACCCATCATCAAGGGTGTATTGCCAGACGCTCCAGCGCCCATCGCAGCGCCGCGCCCAGTTGCACCAGTGCAGCCTGTGGCACAGCCGCGCACGGTACCGGCAACTGCAGCCAAGCCTGTAGTAGCAGCTGAAAAAGGCTTTTTTGGCTGGCTCAAGAGCTTGTTTGCCGCGGAGCCTGTCGCACCGGTCAAGCCAGTTCCCACTCCAACGACCAAAGCGCCTGAAGGCCGCGAAACCCGCGATGGCCGTAACCGCGATGGCAACCGCAACGGTGCCAAGCAGGGTGAAGGCCGAGCTGAAGGTCAAGGCCGCAACGAACCGCGCGGCGAAGGCCGCGGACCGCGCGGCGACGGCCGTGGTGACGGACGCAATAGCCGTGGTGGACGCGGTGGGCGTGGCGCAGGTGGCGGTGATCGCCAAGGCGGCGCACAGCGTGAGCGCTTCGACACCGAAGGCAACCCCATGCCAATGGACGCCAACCTGCAAATGGGTGCTCAAGCACAAGGTGGTCCAGACGCAAATCGCCAAGAACAACGTCCCGAACGGGCTCCCCGCGAACGCGGAGGCCGTGGTGGCCGTGGCGGTGAACGCAACGAAACGGGCGAACGCAGCGAGCAACCGCGTGCAGAAATCCGTAACGACGTCAACCCGGAAGGCGATGCTGACAACAATAGCCGTAACGAGGGTCAAGTCCGCGAAGGCCGCAATGGGCGCGGAGGTCGCAATGGGCGCGGTCCCCGTCAGGACGGCGAAGGTCGCAATAACAATGCAGCCGGCGAAAACGCGCAGCAAACCCCGTTGGGCTTTGCCGAAGCAGACAACACGCCGAAAGCATTGGCAACAGAGGGCCATACACCCGTGGATGGACGCGATCCGTCGCAAGCGCCCCGCAACGAAAACGGTGAACCCCGCGAGAAACGCCAACGTGACCGCTACGGTCGTGAACGTGGACCCCGCAACGAACGCGGTGATCGAGAAGAACGCCCGGACCTGCGTATCCCTGCTCAGCCCGCTACGCAACCTGTGTCGAATGGCGATGTTCCAGTAGCCATGCCCCTGGCTGCATTCGCTGCTGCCCCTTCTGCAACAGCGGAAATGTCTGTTCCCCAGGTCGTGCAACCAGTTCGTGTTACTGCTCCGGCCCCTGTTGCGATAGCCATGCCAAGCCCGGCGCCTGCGGCCACCGCTGCACGCATGCCCAAGGTGACGAGCTACGCATTGCCAACTGAGGCCTTGGTCGATGTCGCACAAGGCTCCGGTCTGCAATGGGTCAATTCAAACGTGGACAAAATCGCGGCCGTACAAGCGGCGATTGCAGCTGAGACCAAGCCCATCCACGTACCCC
>JBDTAG010000335.1:0-5201 GCA_039924745.1 Rhodoferax sp. | reverse complement strand
CGTTACGGCTGGTTTTCTCATTGCCGGCCACTTGTTCGGCGGCAGCATTGTCCAGGTAGGCGCGGAAGGTAGAGACTTCAATCACTTCATGCTCGCGGCCGCGGCCATAGACCACGTGCACGATGCGAAAGCGCCTGCCGATGATGAAAGCACGGCGGAACAGCCCCTTGACCTGCTCAGGTGTGGCATTGGTGGCCACGTCAAAATCCTTGGGCCGCAAGCCCACCAGCAAATCGCGCACCGCGCCACCCACCACATAGGCTTCAAAACCTGCATCTTGCAAGGTACGCACCACGTTGAGCGCGCGTTCATCCACCAACTTGATATCAATGCCATGGGTTTGCACCGGCACGTCTACCCGTTTGCCAAACTTTGTTTTCTTGCTACCCGTGCCCGTTGAGCTCTTGCCCAGCAATTTATCGATAAATTTTTTGATCATTCTTTTCTCATGCGGAACAGTCCGCGGCTTCTTCTGTTGCAGGCCGAAAACCCACCCCTCAAAACAGGTCAAGTATGCGCCATCCGCGCGCCTGGGCCAACGCCCGCAGGCGCTCGTCCGGGTTGGTAGCGACCGGTACCGTAGCTTTTTCCAGCAGCGGCAGGTCGTTCATCGAGTCGGAGTAGAACGTGGTGTGCACGGTATCCCAGCTCAGCCCCCGTTCTTGCAGCCACGCCTCAACGCGAACCACCTTGCCTTCGCGAAACGAAGGCACACCACGTATGGCGCCGGTGAACCAACCCTCGCCATCAGCCGCGCTTTCGCGTTCCAGCTCCACAGCGATCAATTCGTCCACGCCAAAGGCCTTAGCGATAGGGCGGGTGACAAACTCGTTCGTAGCTGTAACGATGGCGACCAGGTCACCGGCGGCCTGATGCTGGCGTACCAACTCCAACGCTTGGGGCATTATGGCTTTTTGGACGCTAGCCCTCATAAAGTCTGAATGAGCTACTATTGAATTAGTAGCACCTTGCTGACAAATGGCCTGTGTGGCAAAACGGACATAGGCGTGTACATCCAGCGTTCCAGCCTTGTACTGCCCATAAAAGGCATCGTTCTGCCGTTTGAAATCGGCAACATCCACCCAGCCTTGCGCCATGGTGAATTCACCCCACGCGTGGTCCGAATCAATCGGTAACAGGGTGTGGTCCAGGTCAAAAAGGGCAATTCGCGTCATCAGTTGTCGTCCATCATCGATTTAATTAGCGGAATCGTGATGGCACGCTTGGTTTGTAAGGCATAGCCATCGAGCAGCTCCAACAGCTCCATCAAACTGCCCAAATCGCGGCTGAAACGGGTCAGCATAAAGTCCATGACTTCGTCACTTAAAAAAACTCCTCGCGCATCGGCCGCTTGGCGCAGCACGGCGCGGCGCTCTGGTTCACTCAAAGGTTGCAGACTGAAAACATGGCCCCATCCCAGGCGGGTGCGCAAGTCATCGCGCAACTTCAGCTCGATCGGCGCGAATTCGCCAGCGGCCAGCACGGGGCGCTGGTGGGTCTGGGCGTTCACAAACCAGTTGAAGGCCGTGTGCTGCTGCGCGGCGGTGTACAGGTGTACATCGTCCAACAGTACGGCGGCCCAGGCCTCATTGAATTCTGGCGCTTCGTGCATGCTGGCGTCCAGCCAACCCACGCGGGCGCCCTGTTCCCGCAAAGCTTCGCGTGCGCCTTTTAGCAGATGGCTTTTGCCGCTACCACTGACGCCCCACACATAAGTGGGAACTGGGGAACGGTTGGAGGCGCCAGCCTTCGCTCCTACCCATAGTTCCAGATGGCGCAACGCAGCCAGGTTCGGTCCAGCGCAGAAATTGGCGAGGGTAGGTCCGGTTGATAGACCAATATCCAGAGCCAGCTGTTTCATATTGCCCATCAGCCTTGGTACAAACGGCTGGACAAGTACCCCGTGCGGACACGGCGTACCGCCACCAACAGCACTGCGCTGACCGGCAATGCAATGAGAATACCCACGAAACCAAACAACTGGCCAAACGCCAACAAAACAAAAATCACCGCCAATGGGTGCAACCCAATGCGTTCGCCAACCAAGCGCGGTGTTAGAAAGTAGCTCTCGACAATTTGGCCGGATCCAAAGACTACGGCAACCATGGCCATGGTGTAGCCCAGACCAGACCCAGCAGAAAACTCCAGCAATCCGGCTAGCGTGGCGAGAACGAGCCCAATGCCAAATCCTAGGTAGGGCACAAAAACTGCCATGCCGGTGAAGATACCGATGGGCAAGGCCAAGTCCAGTCCGAACAATCCCAGCCCCACGCTGTAAAAAATGGCCAAAATCAGCATCACCAGCAATTGGCCGCGCAGGTATTGGCCCAACACCGAGTCTGCTTCGGACAAAAAGTTGTCTACCGAAACACGCATGCGCGGTGGGATCAGCTTATGCAATTGGGCCATAAAACGGTCCCAATCCATCAACAGATAGAACAACGCGACCGGAATCAAAATGGCATTGCCGACAATAGAAAAAGCCACGCTACTGCCCAGCTTTAATGACGTCAGAACAGAGCCCAGTACGTCTTCCATGTTGCCGCTGAGGTGGGACACCACGAAGGTTTTAACGCTGCTTAGATCCAAAGAAATGTGTATGCCCCACTGGGCTAGCCAGGGTTTGACGGATGCGTTCAGGCTGTCCAGCATCTGGGGCAATTGCTCGCGCAGCAGCGGCAGCTCTTTGGCAACGATAGGCACCATCAGCAAGAGCATCGCCAGCACCACCACCATAAACAACAACTCCACCAGAACCACGGCCAGCAGACGGGGCATGCGCCCACGTCCCAGGGCATCCAGCCAGTCCACCAGCGGGGTTAGTGCATACGCCAGCACAGCAGCCACCACGAATGGCGTCAGCACGGGCGCAAGCAACCACAGCGCGCAAGCCAATAGCACTGCGATAAAGCTCCAGGCAACAAAAGTTTTTTGGGGAGGGGTGAATTGCATACAGAAACGGTGGAGTGAACCCTTAAAATCTAGGCAAATTCTATCGGGCTCGCCCAAGCGATCACGGCCCACCCCTTCAAATGACCGATTCAAGCACTCCCACCCCCCTGTCCTACAAAGCTGCCGGTGTTGATATTGACGCCGGAGACGCGCTCATCGAACGCATCAAACCCCTTGCCAAGAAGACCATGCGCGAGGGCGTATTGGCGGGTATTGGTGGCTTTGGCGCGCTATTTGAAGTGCCCAAACGCTACAAAGAACCCGTTTTGGTCAGCGGCACCGATGGCGTGGGCACCAAGCTCAAGCTGGCATTTGAGTGGAACATGCACGACACCGTAGGCATCGACCTGGTGGCTATGAGCGTCAATGACGTGCTGGTACAAGGGGCCGAGCCACTCTTCTTTCTCGACTACTTCGCGTGCGGCAAGCTGGATATAGAGACCGCAGCAGCCGTCATCGGAGGCATTGCCAAGGGCTGCGAATTGTCGGGCTGCGCGCTGATCGGTGGCGAAACAGCTGAGATGCCCGGCATGTACCCGGCGGGTGAATATGATCTGGCTGGCTTTGCTGTCGGTGCGGTCGAAAAATCCAAAATATTGACCGGTGCCAGCGTGAAGCCTGGCGACGTGGTGCTGGGCCTGGCCAGCCATGGCGTTCATTCCAACGGCTTTAGCTTGGTGCGCAAGTGCATCGAGCGCGCAGGTGCATCTATACCCGCCACCCTGGACGGCAAGCCCTTCAAGCAAGCGCTGATGGAGCCCACCCGCTTGTACGTGAAAAACGTACTCGCTGCGTTGGCGGCCCACCCTATCAAGGCTTTAGCCCACATCACCGGTGGCGGCCTGCTGGAAAACATTCCCCGTGTGCTGCCCGAAGGAATGGCCGCTCACTTGAAAAAGGGTAGCTGGCCGCAGACTGAGCTGTTTGCCTGGTTGCAAAAGACAGCTGGCATCGACGACATCGAAATGAACCGCACCTACAACAACGGCATTGGCATGGTGGTCGTCATTGATGCAGCCAACGCAGAGGCTTGCGCGCAAACTTTGCGCGCAGCAGGTGAGACGGTGTACACCATTGGCCTGATTTCCGACCGTGGAGATGCAGCACCAGTTACCGTTATTTAATCAACGGTTTCGGAGCCGAGATTTTGTTGCAGCCTGGCGGTTGCTAGGATATTTATAGCTATCAAAGCCCGTCTCTGCTGGACTTTGGTCGAAGTTTGATCCAGAATCTGTTCACCTATTGGTGATGAAACGGGTTCCATGCCGGTAATCGCAGTGATCAATCGCAAAGGTGGCAGTGGCAAAAGCACCATGTCCACCCACTTGGCCGCTTGGCTCGCACGCCAGGGCGCGGCCGTGATGCTGGGCGATGTAGACCGCCAACAATCCACCCGCACCTGGCTCAAACGGCGCAGCCCCACGCTGCCGACCATCGCACCGTGGGCTATCGACCAAAAAAATGTATTGAAAGTACCCATTGGCGTAACCCACGTGGTGTTGGACACGCCCGGCGGATTGCATGGCTTTGAATTGGCCAAGGTGGTGATGGCGGCCCATGCCATTCTGATACCCGTCTGCAATTCAGTGTTTGACCGCGAATCGGCCGCCGCCTGCATCGCCGAACTGATGGCCCTGCCCCGACTGGCCACCGGTCGCTGCAAGCTGGGTGTGGTGGGCATGCGCGTTGATGCCCGTACCCGTGCCGCCCAAACCCTGCAAGAGTGGGCGCAAGGATTGGGCGTGCCTTTCCTTGGTGTTTTGCGCGAAACACAAATCTATGTGCGCAGTCTGGACAGTGGACAAACCATTTTTGACTTGCGCAGCACTGCGGTGCAGTCAGACTTGGACCAGTGGGACCCTATCTTGCAATGGCTGCAGCCGGTGACGCAATTACCGACCGCGCGGGAACCGGTGCAACAACCTTTACCGGCGCCTAGACCATCGTTGTACAGCGCGCCCAGTGAACGCCTCCCTGCCCCCCGCGCACCCAGCCTGATGCCTGCACAGGAGTCGTTGGTGCACGGCAGCCGTCTGTCGGTGTTCTCGTCCAGCCCTCCATCAGCGCAAGGGCTTGGCAGCGCTTCCCCCGCGGCGCGGATGGGACGGGAGTCGCACGGGGTGGTTGCAAGCGGTTTCCTGCAACTGCAATAGCTGCGCACGATAGCTTGCTGCACGGGGTGCGCAAGGCCTTCGCCAGTCCTTCCCCCGCTCGTTCTGCGAAAAATGCAGCATTTCGCACGTAAATGC
>JBDTAG010000334.1:0-2952 GCA_039924745.1 Rhodoferax sp. | reverse complement strand
TCGCCAGCGGCCAAAATCCGCATCACCACATCTTCAACACCCCCTGCAGAAGGGATCGTGGCGACTCGTAACTCAATATCGAGCGGGCCGTACTTCTTGAATTTAATCTTCCCGTCTTGTGGCTTGCGGCGCTCGGAAATATCCAGATCACACATGATTTTCAAGCGCGTGACCATGGCCGAGCGGAAATGCGCTGGCACCTCTACATAGGGAACCAAGCTTCCGTCGATACGAAAGCGAATACCAGTTTTGAATTTGCCGGGCATCGGTTCTATGTGGATGTCAGACACCTTTTGGTTGTATGCATCAATGATGACTTTGTTGACAAACTTGACCAACTCGTTGTCTGCAGCGGCCGACTCTAGAGAGTCGTCATTGCTGCCATCATCGATAGGGCCACCGTCCATGTCAGCCAGCAATTGATCAATCGTGCTAGTGTCCGCCACAGTGCCGAAAAGCTGGCTTAAGGTTTCTAAAAATTCTGTCTGTGTTGTGACCCGATACGCAAACTTTGTGATCCGCGGAAATACCTGAGGAACAACCCGCGACCCGCGCACAGCTTCTGGGTCCATACACATGATGACGAGGCCATCAGGAGACTCTTCCAGTGGGATCCAACCTTGCTCTTCTATGAACTCACGTTTGAGCGATCCATGCAGCATCTCCGATCGAATACGTCCCGCGTTAAATGCTTCATAGGGGACACCAAAGAACTTTGCGAGCGAGGGGCCAATTTGTAGCGGTCGGATCTTGTATTGCGCCATCAGCAAGTGCTCAACCGACTGACCTGCCGACCGGGCATCTGAAATGCATTGGCTTAGTTCTTCATCGGTCAACAAGCCGTCAGACACCAAGGAGTCATATTTGGTCGCTTTACGTGTTGGTGCAACAGTAGCCCCGTTTGCACGCTGACGAATGGCAGTTGCAAGGGTCTTGCACAACTCAGAAACACCGTCGACCTCAAGCTCCCCAAAAGGCTCATCACTTTTGCTGTTGATGACCTGAAGCACACCATGCAATGTTCTACCTTCGAGAATGGGTGCCACCAACATTTGCTTCGTACGGTAGCCAGATCGTTTGTCAACAACCTTCAAAAAGGTTAGCAAAGGGTGGATCTGCTTAAGCGCTTCGTCATCGTAAACATCCGGCAGATTCAGTGAAGTGCGACTGAACGCCACGTAACCGGCAATACTTTGCGGTGAGATGGGAAGTTTCAGGTCACTACTGCTATTTAAGCCGGTCTTGATCTTGGAAACAATTGCGGTCTGATCTTCCGTAACCGCATAGAGTGTCAGTCGGTCTGCATTGAGTAGCTTGCAGATGTCTTGACTGGTCTCCAGCATGATTTGCTCCAGATTTTCTGTATCGTGGATGCGTGCTGTTACATGGTGCAGTTGGCGGTAGAACAAAGCCTCAAAAGTCATCCCTCTCTTTTGTGAGGGTTGCTTTTGTGATTCAAAAAAGGCCTGTTCCGATGCTTTATCAGAAGCTCCTGGCGTTGTTACGGCACTCATAGATCGAACTCCTGGCCTGCTTGCATCCGGCGGATATCGTGTGTCACATTCGGTCCAAAAGGTTGGGTTTGGTCAAAGCGTTGAATTTCAGCCATGATGAGTTCGGTTTCTGCAGGTTTGGTATGGGTGATATAGATTGGGTAATTTCTACCCGTGGCAATGCAATCGAGCTCATTGGCCAATACGTTTGGAGACAAATGCAGGGCCCGTTTGGCGAGGTCTTTTTCCCGATTACTGAACGCAGTTTCTATAACCAACATGACCACATTCAGTTGGTTCACCCGATCCCAAAATGCCTGGTTACGTTCGGTGTCTCCGGTAAACACCCAGCAACCCTGTCCTGCAGTTATTGCAAACCCTGCTGCAGGAACAGTATGGACGGCGGGTAGTACTTCAATGTATTTGTTGAATAGCTGAATGGTTTGACCAACCTTGATTTCGTGGAAGGTAATGAAGGGCAATTCAGGGCTAGGTATGCGGGAAAAATCTGGCCAAATGATGTTGTTGAAGACATGGTCTTGTAATGCCTTTATGGTTCCAGCCAATGCATGAACCTTCAAGGGTGCTTTGCGTTGCGCAGCAATCGCGTCCACCATCAAAGGCAAGGCGGCTATGTGATCCAAATGCGAGTGGGTCAAAAGGACGTGATCAATACGGCGCATTTCGTCTAGCGTGAGATCACCCACACCAGTCCCAGCGTCAACCAAGATTTCGCCGTCAATAAGAAAGGACGTGGTTCGGCAATCCTTGGCTATGGCGCCTGAACAACCTAGTACACGTACTTTCACTCTGAACGCCTCACTTTGTTTCGAAATTGGTTGCGCCGTCCCATTCTGGATCAAAAGGGAGTAGCCGCATTGACGTTACCCGTTCCGAATACATTTGGTAAAGGAATTTTTTGGCATTCATCCGCGTTAAATTTAGCATCAGCATATCGGCCTGATCCCAGTCTTGCGTTCTGTACGCTTTTACAAAGGATACCCAGGTTTTTAGTTCTGTAGTGGTAGCGGCGCTCACCTGCGCCACTGGTGCTAAAGGCCAAAAAATGGCTACTGCTTGTTCTTTGCCCTTAACACGTACAAGATCGAGCTCTTGCCAGGCAAAGTCGTTAGCCTGCTTGCGCGTCGATTCGCTGACCACAATGTCTACACCATACGTTTTTGACAAACCTTCAAGCCTGGATCCCAAATTTACCGAATCTCCGATAACGGTGTAGGCCCGCCGAATGTTGGAGCCCATGTCGCCCACGCACATGGTCCCGGTGTTGAGACCAATACCGATGCCGATTTCTGGCAAACCTCGGGCTCTATGGTCTTCATTGATTCCCCGGATCGCGCTAGACATTTCCATGGCTGCTTTGACGGCAAGCCGAGCGTGTTCGGACGTCTCTACTGGCGCGCCCCAAAAAGCCATCACGCAGTCGCCCATGTATTTGTCG
>JBDTAG010000333.1:0-7841 GCA_039924745.1 Rhodoferax sp. | reverse complement strand
GGCACAGTGCTGTTGGGCTTTCTCGGCGTGGTGCTCACATTGCGCCCCACGCTGGATCAGAACCAGTTGTATGGCGGCGTCGTCGGTCTGCTCTCAGGCATGGGCGCAGCGTTGGCCTATATGCAGGTCACGGCGCTGGGCAAAGTGGGCGAACCCGAAGTGCGCACGGTGTTTTACTTCTGCATCGGTACGGTAATTGTGGGTGCAGTCGGCACATTGTTCACCGGATTGACGCCTTGGTCACAGGTCAGTTGGACTGCAGCGGCATGGGTGATCCCTATTGGTGTACTGGCGTCACTTGGCCAATGGTGCATGACACGGGCTTATAGCCACGGCGCCACACTGGTCGTGGCCAGCATGCAATACAGTGGCATTGTGTTTGCATCCATCTACAGCCTGACGCTGTTTGGAGACAACATCGCACCCATTGGCTGGGCGGGCATAGCTGTGATCGTGACCAGCGGCGTGCTAGCGACCATACTGCGCTCCCGCACCCTGCCCAACACGCCAGTTGAAGACCACTGAACATGTCGCCCCCTCGGTCCACCACTGCACAGGCTGCTGCGCCTCAAGGGTGCACTCCTGCCTTGGGGTTGCTTGGTAAAACGCAAATTTTGCTTAAGGAAACTACTTATGCCTTACACCACGCTGATCTCCGTTGAACAACTCCAAGGGCTGCGTGACAGCGGCCAAGCGCACACCGTGTTTGACTGCAGCTTTTTGCTGACCGAACCGCAGGCAGGCGAGGCTATGTTCGCTGAAGCCCATATCCCAGGCGCGGTTTACGCCCACTTGGATAAACACCTGAGCGCTGCCAAATACGCAGCCTCTGGCAAGCCAGCACCCGGCACCAGCGCATCGGGCGGTCGCCACCCCTTGCCGTTGCGCGAAACCTTTGCGGCATGGCTGGGCTCGGTCGGTTTTGACAATACCCAACTTGCTGTGGTGTATGACCGCCAAGGCGCCAACTACTGTGGGCGCCTATGGTGGATGCTCAAATGGGCGGGCCACGAAAGGGTGGCAGTGCTGGATGGTGGCTTGCAGGCATGGCAGGCATCCGGTGGCGCGGTAGAAAGCGGCCCGCAAGTCGAACGCCCTGCATCAAACTACGCGCTAGCCCCGGAAAAGACTACGTTAGTCACTATAGATTCAATAGCAAGCCAGGTTGGTAAGTCAGCGGGGCCCGGCGGTCAGACAGTGATCGACGCGCGTGCCACACCGCGCTTTCGGGGTGAGGTGGAGCCGCTGGACCCAGTGGCCGGCCACATACCCGGCGCGCTGAACCGGCCGTTCAACCTCAACATCGGTTCCGATGGTCGTTTCCGACCAGCTGCCGAATTGCGCGCTGCGTTTGACGCTCTTTTAGCAGGACGCGATCCGTCCACGGTCGTGCACCACTGCGGCAGTGGTGTAAGCGCCGTGCCCAATATCATCGCAATGGAAATCGCCGGCCTGGGTCGCACCGGACTGTTTGCGGGTAGCTGGAGCGAGTGGTGCAGCGACCCGGCGCGGCCAGTGGCGCAGGGCTAGGTTGGCGGCCCTACAACCTTTAGCTCAACCACACAGAAACTGGCTGCATAGTCAGTCTCGTCCGTCACGCTGACATGGGCGCTGAGGTTCTTGGCCTCAAACCATTCCTTTAAGCCACCATGCAGCACGATCGTAGGTGCTCCGCTGGACAGTTTGGCCACTTCACACAACCGCCACGTCATTGGCATGCGCATACCCAAGCCAATGGCCTTGCTGAACGCCTCTTTGGCAGAGAAACGGGTAGCCAGGTAGCGGACTCCGCGCTCGGGCCAGCGGGAACTGCGCTCTTTCCAGGTGATAAATTCACCTTCACTCAGTATCTTCTCGGCAAAGCGGTCGCCGTGGCGTGCCAGACTGGCCTTGATGCGGCGCACATCGCAAATATCGGTACCAATGCCGTAGATCATGTGGTCAGACATTCCAAGTACGCCTTGATCGTGGCGGTGTAGCCCAACTCCAGCGCGTCGGCAATCAGCGCGTGGCCGATGGACACCTCGGCAAGGCCGGGTACGGTGCGCGCAAAGGCAGCCAGGTTGTCGCGGTTCAGGTCGTGCCCTGCATTGACGCCCAACCCTGCGTCCAGCGCAGCTTGCGCGGCGTGGGCAAAGCGGTGCAATTGCGCATCCTGCTCGGGCGTGCCCCAGGCTACGGCATAGGGCTCGGTGTACAGCTCGATACGGTCCGCGCCCACCGCCTTGGCGGCGGGCATGGCGGCGGCGTCAGCATCCATGAACAGACTGACCCGAACACCCAGTGCATGAGCCTGTTCAATCAGCGGTTTGAGGCGGGCCGCGTCCTGTGGAAAGCTCCAGCCATGGTCGCTGGTGAACTGGCCTTCGGAATCGGGCACAAAAGTCACCTGGTGCACTGGAAGCTTGCGCGCCACCAAGTCGGCCACGCAGTCCATCAGGTTGTGGAAGGGGTTGCCTTCGACGTTGTATTCGCGGTCCGGCCACTCTTGCAGCAGCGTGGCCAGCGCCACCACATCGTCCGCACGGATATGCCGCGCGTCGGGCCGTGGGTGCACGGTAATGCCCGCCGCCCCGGCCTGCAGACACAGCGTGGCCGCCTTGGTCACGCTGGGAATGCCCAGGTGGCGGGTGTTGCGCAAGTGGGCAACCTTGTTGACGTTGACCGAGAGTTTGGTGCGAAGTGTGGAGGTCATGGTGCTCTACAAATTGGAGGGCCTAGAGGCTTTGGATGTCCATCATCATCTGGCGGGTACGCAGGGTTTTGACACCGCAATGGTAGTGCAGCAATGCCCGCAGCTGGGGCTTCAATTCGGTCGTCACAGCAGCGCAGGTGCGCAGTGTAGTCGTGAAGGGTGCACCGTCTTCCAGCGCTGCTTGTAGTGCAGTCCATTGCGCGCCGCTCAGGCTGGCGCGGTCGTCGGCATGGGCCTGGCGCAAACCGCCTTCGGGCACCAAGCAGTAGCGGGCGTCATCCGCCAATGCGCCCAGGGTCAGGGTCTGGGTATTGAGCTGTGGCAACAGGCCAATCTCGCGCAACAACAACAGCTCATAGGTACGCAACGCCGCCTGCAAAACCTCGCCGTGTTCGCTGGCCAGTACGCGCACCACGTTGGCGTACACATCGAAGAGACCCGGATGCGGGTCATCACGGGCCAACAGGGTGAGCAGGAGTTCGTTGAGGTAGTAGCCCGACAGCAAGGCGTCGCCCGTGGGCATGACATGGCCGCCCTGCCATTCGGCGCTCTTGAGGGTGCGTATTTCGGCGTCGCCACCAAACGCCACATGCAACATTTGCAGCGGCAGCAGAACCGGGCGGAAACTGGAGCTGGGCCGCTTGGCACCCTTGGCCACCAGCGCAATGCGGCCATGGTGCCGGGTGAAGACTTCCAGTATCAGGCTGGACTCGCTCCAGTCGTAGCGGTGCAGCACATACGCGGGTTCGTCGGCAATGCGCTTGGTAGCCACGACTCAGCGTGCAAGTCCAGTGGCCTTACTCATAGCCGAATGAGCGAACGCGGGCCTCGTCATCCGCCCAGCCGGAACGTACCTTGACCCACAGCTCGATGAAGACCTTGGCGTCGGCCAGCTTCTCTAGCTCGACACGGGTTTCCATGCCGATGCGCTTGATGCGCTCGCCCTTGTCGCCAATGACCATGGCCTTGTGCGTGTCGCGCTCAACCACGATGGTGGCGGCAATGCGCAACAGGCGCTTCTGGCCTTTGCGCTGGGGCGGTTCTTCTTCAAACTTGTCAATAACGACCGTAGAGGTGTAAGGCAGCTCGTCGCCGGTCAGGCGGAACAGCTTTTCGCGCACCAATTCGCTGGCCAGGAATTTCTCGCTGCGGTCAGTTAATTCGTCTTCGGCGTACCACCAAGCCTGCTCAGGCAAATACTTTTCGCAAATGCCCAGCAAACGGTCCACGTCTTTGGCGTTTTTGGCGGACATGGGCACAAATTCGGCGAACTTGTGCTTGTCTTGCATGGTTTGCAACCACGGAGCAATGTCGCCACGGCGGTGGATGTTGTCCAGCTTGTTGGCGATCAACAGCGTGGGAATGTCCTTGCCCAGCAGGGCCAGCACGCGCGCATCCGCGGGCGTGAAGCTGCCCGCCTCCACCACAAAC
This sequence comes from Rhodoferax sp., assembly GCA_039924745.1. Classification (GTDB taxonomy): domain Bacteria; phylum Pseudomonadota; class Gammaproteobacteria; order Burkholderiales; family Burkholderiaceae_C; genus Allorhodoferax. The sequence goes on along the minus strand of JBDTAG010000333.1, from coordinate 3,715 downwards.
AAAATCAGGTCCACATCGGCCACAGCGCCTTGCACGGTCTTGTTCAGCGACTTGTTCAGCGCATTGGCGTGCAGAGTCTGGAAACCGGGCGTATCGACAAACACAAACTGTGTTGTGCCACGGGTGTGCATGCCGGTGATTCGGTGGCGCGTGGTCTGCGCTTTGCGCGACGTGATGCTGATTTTTTGCCCCACCAGCGCGTTCAAAAGCGTAGATTTGCCAACGTTGGGCTTGCCAACAATGGCAACCAAGCCGCAGCGCTGGTCACCCTCTGCGGCGGCACCCGGTTGCGCCAGCTTTGCCGTACTCTTGAGCAGGCCTTCGAGCATGCTGTCCAGATCAGGTTGCACGTCATTTAGGGCGCCAGCCCCCGTCGGTACTGCGTCAGCAGCTATTGTTTTTGTAGTAGTCTTTTTAGATGTCATGGTTTGACTTTTGCCTTGATGGTTAGCAGCATCGCGGCAGCTGCAGCCTGTTCGCCGGATCGGCGGGAACCACCGATGCCCCGCTCGGCCAGGCGCAATTCGGGAATCTCACACTCCACGTCGAAGCTTTGTTTGTGTGCCGCACCGATGGTGCCTATCACTTTGTACAGCGGCAACTTCATTTTTCGGCCCTGTAGCCACTCTTGCAGCTCGGTCTTGGGGTCTTTGCCAATGGCATCCATACCCGGGTTGATTTCGACATCTTTAAAGAGCCGCTGCACAAGGGCTTGCGCTGCGGCATACCCAGCATCCAGATACACAGCGCCGATAATGGCTTCCAACGTATCGGCCAAGATAGATGGTCGCTTTTGTCCGCCTGAGCGCACTTCGCCTTCGCCTAGTCGCATCACATCCGGCAAACCCAAACCAACAGCTAACTGGTGCAGGGTGTCCTGCTTGACGAGATTGGCCCGAACACGGGAGAGGTCACCTTCTGGCAGATCGCGTAAACGGGTGTAGAGAAGATCTGAAACCGCCAAGTTGAGCACCGAATCGCCCAAAAACTCCAGACGCTCATAATGGTCGCTTGAGACGCTTCGGTGGGTCAGTGCCTGGGTTAGCAATGAGGCATTGGAAAATTCATGTCGCAGACGACGCTGCAACTCCACTTGACCAGACGCCACCCTATTTGGAACGACCGGCGTACTTAAGTGTCAGCCAAGCGGGGCCGGTTAGGTGGATTTCGCGTTCGTACTTGAAACTGACCACCACCTTATCACCCTCTTTGGTGATTTCCAGGTCCTTGGATTCCACGGATTTGAAGTCATCAATAGCTTGAGAACGCTCAAAGCTCTTCCGTATGTCTATGACTGAGCCGCCTTCAGCGGCGGCTTTATTCACTGCCTTGGAAATCGCTTGGTATTCAACAACCGTAGGGAAGACCTGTGCAGCGACCACCCCTGTTACGGCCAACACCACACCGACAAACACAAGACCAAAAAAAGTAATGCCACGCTGCTTAGATCTGCTTTGAATCTGCTTCATGTGTACGTTCCTCTCAGTTAAACGAACCAATACGCTTTAGGTCGCTGAAATTCATCCAGACATAAAAGGCTTTGCCGACGATATTTTTTTCTGGCACAAAACCCCAATACCGGGAATCCATCGAATTGTCCCGATTGTCACCCATCATGAAATAGGTTCCTTGTGGCACTTTACAGCGGACACCTTCGACAGAATATAGGCACCCCTCACGACCGACAAAATTATCAGCTCCTGGGATAAACGCCGGACGCGTGTCGTCGTTTAGCAACTTGTGTTTTTTATCTCCCAATGCCTCTTCAAATTGTTTGAAGTACAACATCGATGTTTCATCGAGAAAATCGGGGAGACTTGTTGTTGGTATGACTTGGCCATTGATAGTCAACCGCTTGTTGATGTATTCAACTTGGTCTCCCGGTATCCCCACCACACGCTTAATATAGTCCAAGCTTGGCTTGGGAGGGTATCTGAACACCATGACATCACCGCGTTTGGGCGGAGTTCCTTCCGTGATTTTGGTGTTGAGCACTGGCAAACGCAAGCCATAAGTGAATTTATTCACCAAGATCAGATCGCCCACAAGCAAAGTCGGAATCATGGACCCCGATGGAATTTTGAAAGGTTCAACGATGAACGATCGAAGGAAGAACACAGAAATGATGACAGGAAAAAGACCCGCGGTCCAGTCCAACCACCAAGGTTGCGACAGCAAACGGCTTCGGGCTTCAGCGATATCCCCATCAACCTGACTGATCCCCATCTTGCCCAAATCTTCACGTCGCTTCGCGTCAGATGCTTCCAAAACGGCTGCAGCATTTTGCCGTTGCGGCAAAAAATAAAACCGCTCGGCCAACCAATATGCACCGGTAACCACCGTGGCGACGAACAGCAGCAAAGCAAAATTGCCCTCCACCACGCCGAAGTACCAGGAGGCCGCATACGCCACGAACGCGGCCAAAACTGCTGAAGTCAACGCCTGCATCAGTCTTCCACCTGCAAAATAGCGAGGAAAGCCTCTTGTGGCACCTCTACTGATCCGACTTGTTTCATACGTTTCTTACCTGCTTTTTGTTTTTCAAGGAGTTTCTTCTTGCGTGAGATGTCGCCGCCATAGCACTTGGCCAACACGTTTTTGCGAAGGGCTTTGATTGTCTCACGGGCAATAACGTTGGCCCCGATGGCTGCTTGGATCGCGACGTCGTACATCTGGCGGGAGATGATCTCACGCATTTTGGCCACCACGGCGCGTCCTCTGTATTGGCTTTGCGCACGGTGCAGCATGATGGACAGTGCATCAACTTTTTCGCCATTGAGCAAAATATCGACCTTGACGACATCAGCCGCGCGATATTCCTTGAAGTCGTAGTCCATGGACGCATAGCCTCGGCTCACGCTCTTGAGCTTGTCAAAGAAGTCCAAAACGATTTCGGCCAGTGGCATCTCATAGGTGAGCACGACTTGGCGACCTTTGTAGGCCATGTACATCTGCACGCCACGCTTCTGGTTGGCCAGCGTCATAACCACTCCGACATACTCTTGGGGCATGTAGAGATGCATCGTGACAATGGGCTCACGGATTTCAGCCATCTTGCCTACGTCAGGCATCTTGGAGGGGTTCTCGACCATGATGACTTCGCCGTCATTCTTCATGACCTGGTAGACCACGCTGGGGGCGGTGGTGATCAGATCTTGATCAAACTCCCTCTCCAGTCGCTCCTGCACAATTTCCATGTGCAGTAGACCTAAGAAGCCGCAACGGAATCCGAATCCGAGGGCCTGTGAGACTTCCGGCTCGTAATGCAGCGATGCATCGTTGAGCTTGAGTTTTTCCAAGGCGTCACGCAACGAATCGTACTCACTGGCTTCGGTTGGGTAAAGACCGGCAAACACCTGTGGCTGGATTTCCTTGAAACCAGGCAGCGCTTCTGTGGCGGTCAATGCGGCGCCGCCCGTTCCGGGCTTGATGAGGGTCACGGTGTCGCCCACCTTGGCAGCCTGCAGTTCCTTGATGCCCGCGATGATGTAACCGACCTCGCCCGCCTCAAGGGATTGGCGCGGTTGGTTGGCGGGTGTGAACACCCCAAGGTTGTCGGCGTTATACATGGCGCCGGAGGCCATCATCTTGATGCGTTCACCCTTCGCCAACCGCCCATCGACCACACGAACCAACATCACTACGCCAACATAGCTATCGAACCAGCTGTCGATGATCATCGCGCGCAACGGGCCGTTCGGGTTGCCTCTGGGTG
>JBDTAG010000332.1:0-2949 GCA_039924745.1 Rhodoferax sp. | reverse complement strand
AGCTGGCTCCCTGCGGAAATGTGGAACCGTATTTGCCTCCGGGATCTAAATTGTGGGGGCGTACCCGTGTGGGTTTGCGCTGTATAGATGGCATCAGCCGCTGGAATGTTTCATTGCCAGTGACAGTTAATGCCTACGGCAATGCCTGGGTAATCAAGGATTTCGTTGCTTCCGGTGCTGTCATCGCGGAGAGCGACGTGGTGGAGGAAGAAGTCAACTGGGCGGAGGAGTCAAGCCCCGTGATTCGGGACAAAAAATTGTGGGTCGGACAAATTGCTACCCGCCAATTGTCGACAGGTCAAACTTTGCGCCAAAACATGGTCAGGCCGGCACAGGTCTTTCAAGCTGGTGCCCCTATTCGCGTGGTCGCGCAGGGACCAGGATTCCAGATTTCTTCCGACGCACAAGCACTGACAGCAGGGGTCATAGGGCAAGTGGCGAGGGTCAAAATGGAAAATGGGCGTATATCTTCAGGCACTGTACTGGATATCAAAACAGTAAAAATAGACCTTTAGAGCAGAATTGCACTGAAATCACCATGCAAATTTTCCTAAAGTCATTCATGATTGGGCCGATAACTAACGCACGAGACCACACATATTGTGGTTTTGGAGAATCTTATGAAAATCGGCCAACCGTCAGACAATGCGATCCAAATTCAAGTTGGAAGCACCGCATCGCCGCAAAAAACTGCGCAAAATACCAACGCCAGTACTGCTGCTTCAAGCAGTGCCAACGAAAGTACCCGCTCCGCTGGAGTTGCCGTTACGGTATCCACGCTGGCCCGCGGAATGGAGAAAACCAGCAAGGGCGAGTCGGCCGACGTCGATCTGCAGAAAGTTGCCACCGTGCGTGCGGCCATCCTAGGCGGCACATATGTTGTCAATCCCCAAGCAATTGCGGACAAGCTTCTATCCAACGCGCAGGAAATGTTGAACCGAACCACGAATTGAGTTGTGTCGGGTCCTGCGTAACCTATTACGTAAAAAGGACCTGAACAATATGCCAAACGCCAACTTTGATGCCCAATTAGTCCTATTGGAATCGCAACTTCACGAGTTAATGGGCAGTTTAATTGATGGCAGCCCAGCTAGTTTGCAGAATGCAAGTACCAAATTCCATCGATTGGCTTTAGATTTATTCCAAATTGCGAATGACGCCAAAGGCAGTCGGCTTGGCTCACCCGGTGCTCTTCGAAAAATCAATGTACTTTCGAGTGGAATGGTTACATTCCGTGAGAGTGTTTTACGCTGTTCCGCATATACAGATCGAGCGTTGGGGGTGCTTATTCCGACTACTGGGGAAAAGTCAACCTATGCTGGAAGCCGTGTCTACGGAAGCCCTGCAAAGCGCTCTGGCACCTTCACAGCGTTTTCAGCCTAAACCTCTAACCGTTAAGCCATACCAAACAGTGCAAACCAGTTAGGGTGCAAATCCGGGGCCGCAGCTGCCTTTACTGACTCCTGCCCATGGTTTACCTACTATAAGTGTTGCCACGTCCCAAGCCGACCAAGTAGCAGGATCTTCAAAATCAACAGTGCTTGAATTTGCAAGGATGGAAACCACTTGCCAGGTGCCTGTTGCGACAGATTCAAGGCTAATGTATCCACCAAACAGTGTTTCTGTCTGAGAGCCTTGTCCAAGATTGTCAGCAGAGCGGAGGTAAATATTGTCATCTAACGAACCCGTTAGCGTAGACGGTGTGAAAGGCCCGCGGATAACGGGGGATGAACCCAAAGTGTATTTTTTGATCGGAAAAAGCGTACCGGTTGGTGAATTCAAAATCACATAAAGATCGCGTCGTTCAAGGGCGGTTTTTCCAGCGTCGTAAGTGATCGTAATGTTGACTTGGTCTGGCAACGTGTCTATGCAGGGAGTCATTTTGGTCGTGCTGGGCTTGTTGGTAGCCAGCTTTTCTGCAGCTGAGCCTTTCGGGGCCGTCAACGTCATGTTGACCTTGTAAGCATAGTCAGCCGCCCATGTGGATGGTGTAAAAAAGCAGGTGACCGATACCGCTGCAACCAGTCTGCGGCAAAAAGTGAAAGTATGACTCATTCGATAGATGCCTTCATAAAGGGTATTTCAGTGTGAACGCATTTTGGCGCGCAGGCGCGCAATGGACTGGCTGTGCAACTGGCAGATTCGGGATTCGGTTACGTCTAGCACAGCCGCAATTTCCTTTAGGTTCATGTCTTGCTCGTAGTACATGCTCATGATGTATTGCTCGCGTTCGGGTAGGCCTTTAATTGCACTGACCAGAGACTCTCGCAGCCTATGATCGCGCAGCATATTCATGGGGTCAGCTTCGCTGTCGGCAACATGGCGGTCCAGGAAGTTGTCATCGTCCTCGCCATTGCGTGACATGTCCTCCAGGTACACCAACTGAGTACCGCGTACTTTGCCTAGCAAACTCTGATATTCCACCAGGCTCATTTGCATTTCAGAAGCAATTTCAGATTCGAGGGGACTGCGGCCCAAGCGGTGTTCGAGCCGTCGCATCGTAGTTTCGATCTCTTTCTGGCTCTTGCGTGATCCGCGTGACATCCAGTCATTTCCACGCAGCTCATCCAGCATGGCGCCGCGGATGCGCTGGGTGGCAAAAGTTTCAAATTGAACCCCTTGGGACGCCTCGTATCGGGACAGTGCATCGGCCAAGCCGATCAATCCCACTTGGATCAAATCATCGACTTCTACACTAGCCGGAAGCTTGGCCATCATGTAATGTGCTAAACGTCGTACCAGTGGCTGGTACTGCTTGATTAGAGCAGAGCGATCCAATTGGCCCTTCTCTGTGTACATCAATGGCTCCCCGCAATCTGGGCGAAATCGCCTCCGAATGTTTTTCGCCCAATGTTCGCAGTGGTGGATGCAGCCACCCCCAGTTGGACTGCGCTCTCCAGCAGCCGCAATGCCAAACGCTGTACCGATTCACATGGTGCGATATCTGGC
>JBDTAG010000331.1:0-3772 GCA_039924745.1 Rhodoferax sp. | reverse complement strand
AATCCAGGCGGCGCGTGAAAAACAATTCTTCATTGGCACTGATGGTCAGCACGGCCTGCAGGTCATCCGCAATCACCAGCGCAGCATCGGCACGTTCCAGTCGGCCATCTTGCTTGGCCAACGCGCTTTGCAGATTGCGCTGGGCGTTCTCCTGGATGTCGATCACGGGCAGCTTCCAATGCATCGCGTCACCCAACGCAATAACCTCGCGCACGACGGTGTTTTTGGCAGCCACCACAAATAGATGGTTGGGCCCTTTTTGCTGTCCATCGCCCACCTGCATCACATCTAGCGTGATGTCGTCAATATGCACATTGACCATTTCGCGAATCTGAAACCGTGCCGCCGCGCGCAACTCTTCAGGCGCCACTGGAGGCGCATCAATTTGCAGTAGTTGGTATTGCTCAGGGCGCAGCATGGCATGTGCCTCCATGCCTTTGAGTCCCAACGCCTGGAGCTTGCGCACGAAATCTTCCATGCTGTCGCTACCCTGGCGCTCGACCCCCAAACGCTTGACCACAAAAAGGCCGTCCGCATTGGCACGCGCAGTGGCATACGCGAACGTGCCAGCCGACCAGGACACGACGAGCTGATCTTGCGAAGATGTGCGTTGCCAAGGCCAGCGCATGCTTATGCGAGCCCCCGCAGGGTCTGACATTCGTTAGGGCGTATGGCTTCAGTCATGGTGGCGTACTCGATGCAAATTTGCTCTCATTTTAATAGCTAATGGCGCAATCATGTCACTGATTGAGTCGCTTGGGCCATTGAATGGGGATTTGATGCCAATTTGCATCAATAGTTTTCTCGGCGGTAGATGGTGGGATTTGTTCTGTTGCCAAAGGTGCCAAATGTTGCACGTGCTTTGGGGTTACCGGTTGTGCCGGTCCAATTGAATTGCAGCCATGGGGTATTGGCGGTGGTGGCTGCTGTCGGAGACGCCGATATGCAGGCGTTACCTGCTGCTGCAGCAGCGAGGTTGAGTGTCAAATCAGCCCACCCTGCGTTGCCTGTCCCAGGTGCACTGAGATTGAGCCAGTAATTTGGACTGCTGCCAGAGAGCGTGGCGATGGACTTGCAAGCCATCAGATTGTTGGGTCGGGGTGCAGCGCCCGCAGGGAATGTCCACGCAAACTGCGTTGCGGCGATGGTGGTGCAGCTGTCTACTGCATTGGGTTGCCAACCATTGCTCCAATACTGCACCGTTACGGGTATTTTCAGCGCCAAAAACTCCGAACCGTAGGCATTGGGGAACTGTACGCGGCCGCTGCGAATATTGGCAATGCTGGCAACGCCCTCAAATCCGAGGGAGCTGACGAGGTCGGAGTCCACAGCCCGCAAGGTAATCGCCAATGGGTTGGTGGTGGGGCTTGGAAATGTATACGTCACGTTCGGGAGGCCGATGCCGGACACAAATGTGTTCGCAGCGAGCGGGTTGATCGGATTAACGGTCAGGTTGGCCAAGACACCGGCGTTGGAAATCGTCGTCGCTTTGGCGAAAAAGCTTCCAGCATAGTTTTGTGTGACGGCACTCGCAGCATTGCGCGCCGTTACGGTAACGATGAAGGGTTGGGCAGAATAGGTGAAGCTACCGGCAACGCAGCCTTGTGCCACCACCGTATCAAAGTGATCGGGGATAAAACGCCCGAGGGATACCTTGGTCTTGTTGCCAATGCTGCAACCATATTGACCCGAACCATTGACAACGTCCGACAGGTTTGCATCGCTGCCTGTGCTCGTCACACAATCCCCATTTCCGCTGTCCACAGCCGTAAAGCTATCGTCTCGGAACGCACCAGGGTCCAGATACACATACCCCACTTCGCTGTAGGTTGCGTTGACCGCAGCGGCGTTGCCCACCAGCGCCGTTGGCGTCAAGGCGCCTACATTTCCGCCAGCTGCTGGCGTGCTGGCTTGGGTCGTGGTCTGTGCAGTCAATTTGCTGGTATCCAGCGCCAAGCTACCGGCATAGTTGTTGCCCACACTGGTGGTCGCTTGGAGTGAAAAGTTGGCTCCGGCTTTGATGATCGGTGTATTGGTAGATGTCGGTGCAATGGCAATGGCCGAGGTCACCAAGGTTGCCGCCGAAGGCCGCACCGAAAAGTTATCGGTGGAACAACTGACTACGCTAGGCGCCTGGTTCGCGTCGGTTACGCGGCAGCGCAAATTTGTATACGCATTGGATACCGTCATGGGCGCGGTACTTTTTCTCCCTTGCTCCGTCGGTTGGTTGGCCTTGGTAAAAATCAGCGACTGGCTCACTGCCGGACTGATGGCGGTGCGGGCTGAGCACGTGGTGGCACCCGTGCCATCTACCAGCTCTACCGTTAAGCTCTTGTCCAAGCCAGATGCATAGGCTGTGTCGACTGCATCTGCTGTGCCATTGCCATTTGTGTCTTTGAGTGCAACGACGTCGAATTGGAACGCCGTGCCCGCCAGCTTGGTGTAAAGGTGACCGGTCAGGGGGTCAGCTCCGCTCTCGATACAGTTGAAACCAAATGGTGGGGCACATAAAAAGCTGCGAGGTGCATCACAGGTGGTGCCGGTCGTGTAGTCGTTCACCACACACGCAGATGCGGTACCGGTGTGCTCCGTAATTGCGCCAGATGCCACATTGATGTTCAGACTTTCAGTCAAATTGTCGCTCAACCCAAAAGTAACAGAGTTCTCGTTGGCAAAGGTATAACTTGCAGTACCGGCCCCGGCCACCACGGCCGTTAGATTGTTGATAGACCCTCCAGAGACGTTCGACCAGGTCCCATGGGCTGGCGTAGTGCTCAGGTTGATGCTGGTGCCAGCCAAAGTAAACAGCGCGTGGCTTGCGTCGTGTGCTTCGATGGTGATAAGCGCCGGCGATGTGCAACTGGATACTGTACCGTCGTGAATGATGTGAAAGTGATCCAGGGCTGAGCACGTCGCACGTGTCAGATTTTTATCGGCTAACGCCTGGGGCGCGCTGATCTCAACACCATAAAAATACACCTCATCGATGCTGCCGTTCGCACTGTTGGGAGTACCTCCAGTAGGTGTTATGCCGGAGGTGCGGTTGTCGCCAACATAGACCGAGCTCAGTCCGGATAGAAAGCCATTGGTCGTACCCCGTGTGGGGGCATTGTTTTGCAACAAGCCGTCCAGAAATATCGACAGGGTCGTTTGGTTGGAGCCCGCGCGCACATTCCAGGCGATGCCAATGTGGTGCCACGTGTTCAGCGCATAAGTTTGGGCAGGGGCCGTGGCGGTAACGGTTGTTCCGGCGGTGTCGCTCACCACAAAAGTCAACGCACCTGTTGCCGACTTCATCAAGAAAAAAGGTCGGTTGGCCGCCGTAGTGGCGTCCAGCAGCATGGCGGCAGCAGAGTTCCATTTGACGTTTGAGTTGAACCAAAAGTCGATCGAGCCTTGGTTGCTAGGCACCATGGGCGTCGCCACTGCGTTAATCAGAGTGTTCGACGTGTTGTTGGGAAAGCTGCCGCCCCGGCACAATTTCCCCCCCGGGAAGAAGCCAGGGTCTACGCTAGTGGCCAGGCCAATACGTGACGCATCCTGGCTATTGCCAGACGTGTCCTTGATCTCACCTGCCGTTCCCAGCCAGGCACTTTCGTCGAAGCGGTATTCGGCCGTTTTGGTGGCCAATTGGTTGGCCGGGTACCAGAGTATGGACGTGCCAACCGTTGTATCGATAAAGGTTTGGTCGTAAGCGTATTGGGTGTAATCTGCCGACGTGAGTTGCACACCCACTGCAGCACCCGACCCGTTGGACGAACCCGTTGTGTAT
>JBDTAG010000330.1:0-4691 GCA_039924745.1 Rhodoferax sp. | reverse complement strand
CTTTGATGTCAAAGGCGACGTCGAGACCTTGTTGGCACCATTGCAAGCCCAGTTTGTACCCGGCAATCATTCCGCGATGCATCCAGGCCGTTGCGCCCAAGTCATGCTGAACGGTAAATCGATCGGTTTTGTGGGAGAGCTCCATCCCCAGTGGCGTCAGCAGTTTGAGTTGGCCCAGGCACCAGTGCTGTTTGAGCTGGATCTGGATGCCGTCCTGCAACGCCGTGTGCCAGAGTTCAAACCGGTTGCCAAGCTGCAGCCTGTGCAGCGTGACATTGCCATCGTCGTCCCGGATGATGTGACCCATGCCGCCTTGATGGCTGCCATCTGGGCGGCGCCGACTGCGGGCTTGTTGCGCGATGCGCAGTTGTTCGATGTGTACCGGCCCAAGTTGTCCAAGGATGTTGCGCCAGTAGATGGCGCTACGGACCGCAGTTTGGCGGTGCGCCTGACGCTGAACAGTGACGAGGCTACGCTGTCCGAAGAGCAGATTGAGTCGACTGTCAAAGCCATTGTGGACCAGCTGACGGGCCAATTGGGCGGCCGCCAGCGTGTCTGACGGGGTCATTGTGTTAGACGAAAAGGACAGCGGCGCTATGGATTTTTCTGTCGAAAGCCTGGAAACCCCTGCGCTGACCAAGGCACAACTGGCTGATCTGCTGTTTGAGCAAATTGGCCTTAACAAGCGCGAGTCTAAGGACATGATTGATGCCTTCTTCGATCTGATCTCGTCCAGCCTTGTGGATGGCACCGACGTCAAGATTTCGGGGTTTGGCAACTTCCAGATCCGAACCAAAGCCCCCCGACCTGGACGCAACCCACGTACTGGTGAAGCTATTCCAATCCAGGCGCGCCGGGTAGTTACCTTTCACGCTAGCCACAAGCTCAAAGAGCAGATCCAGGATGAAGCCTGAACCTGGACCCGTGTTTTTGATACAAACGTAACAATTTGTGCGACTCCATCGCAATCAGTCTTTGCACTGAGGTAAAACTTAGAGTAACCTCTACGCTTTCCCTCGTACAGCATTGATTTCAATGGAGAAAACTCTCCCCCCCATACCTGCCAAACGCTATTTCACCATCGGTGAGGTGGGGGATTTGTGCGGTGTAAAACCCCATGTGCTACGGTATTGGGAGCAAGAGTTCACGCAACTGCGCCCGATGAAGCGGCGTGGCAATCGCAGGTACTACCAACACCACGAAGTGCTGATGATTCGCCGGATACGCGATTTGTTGTACGACCAAGGATTCACGATAAGCGGTGCGCGCAACAAAATGCATGAGCTGTTGCAACACGAACGCGATAAGAAGCGCAACGGCGAAGTGATGCTTGATGGTGTTGAGGTTCTTGAAATCGATGAAGCCGATTTGGATGATTTCGAAGACAACCAATCCTCGGATACGTCGTTAGAAAATACATCCCATTTGCTGCAAGTCCGTCGTGAATTGTTTGAAATTCGTGAGTTGCTGGCCGTGGTGTAGAAACAGCTCTTTGGACGGGTTATAATTTAAAGCTAGTTCGGTGTGTGGCGCAGCCTGGTAGCGCACTTGCATGGGGTGCAAGGGGTCGAAGGTTCGAATCCTTTCACACCGACCATAACGAATGACAAAAGCCTCTAAGTAGCACTACTTAGAGGCTTTTTATTTTGTAAATCCAAGCTTCACTTGGCGACAAGACTTTACTTCGGCAGAGGCCCCACAGCAGGGTTGTTTGCAGTGTGCAGCAATCCCACAGAATTGACATACCTGTTACCCATGCGTTCACTGCAAAAAAGCATTCTCGGGACATTCACAAGTTGGTAATTCTTCAAAGTTGTTGGGTGTCCTTGAAGTGATATGCCGATAACTGGGCCTTTCAAACAATCACGTTTACAAAAGAGTGGCACAATTCGAGTTGTAACTAGGCCCTTCCCCTGCCACAGTCGCATCCGCTAAACGGTTCAGCCGTGCCGCGGAAGGTTAATCAAACACAGCTTTAACCAGCTTATGTTTCCCCCAGGGAAACGGAGGTCAGCGGAATATGAGTGAAATAACGTCGCAGAAGACGAGCCCAGCGTCTGTCTACAGCACATACGCAAACAACACGTACCTCTTCGGTGGCAATGCGCCATACGTGGAAGAGATGTACGAAAACTACCTAGCCAATCCTGGAAGCGTTCCTGATACGTGGCGCGATTATTTTGACGCACTACAGCACGTGCCCGCTGCTGATGGCAGCAACGCCCGTGATGTCCCTCACTTACCTGTAATCAATGCTTTTGCCGAACGCGCAAAGCAGGGTGGAACAAAGGTGGTGGAGGCTAGCGCCGATGTTGAAATGGGTCGCAAACGCACGGCCGTTCAACAGCTGATTGCAGCGCACCGTAACGTAGGTCAGCGCTGGGCTGATTTAGACCCGCTCAAACGCACTGATCGCGAAAACATTCCTGAACTCGACCCTGGTTTTTACGGTTTCACCGATTCAGATCAAGAAACTGTTTTCAACATCAGCAACACTTTTTTTGGTAAAGAGCGCATGAGTTTGCGCGAGCTGATGAACGCATTGCGCGAGACCTATTGCAGCAGTATTGGAGCCGAATACATGTATCTGAGCGACCAGAGCCAAAAGCGCTGGTGGCAAGAGAAGCTGGAATCCATTCGTTCCAAGCCCAATTTCACCAAAGAGAAAAAGCTACACATTCTGGACCGCTTGACTGCAGCCGAAGGCCTAGAGCGTTTCCTGCACACGAAGTACGTGGGACAGAAGCGATTTTCGCTGGAAGGTGGCGAGAGTTTTATTGCTTCGATGGACGAGTTAATCCAGACCGGTGGCTCAGTGGGTCTGCAAGAAATTGTCATCGGTATGGCACACCGTGGACGCTTGAATGTGCTGGTGAATTCACTGGGCAAAGTTCCGGCAGACCTGTTCGCCGAGTTTGACCATACCGCACCCGAAGATTTGCCCAGTGGAGATGTGAAGTACCACCAAGGATTTAGCTCCGATGTCACCACCCCAGGCGGCCCGGTTCACCTGACGCTCGCATTCAATCCCTCGCATCTGGAGATCGTCAACCCCGTGGTCGAAGGTTCGGTGCGCGCCCGCATGGACCGCCGTGGCGACCCCAAGGGCCTGCAAGTGTTGCCCGTGCTGGTGCACGGCGATGCGGCCTTCGCTGGCCAGGGTGTGGTTATGGAGACATTGGCTCTGGCCGAAACCCGTGGTTACACCACCGGCGGCACCGTGCACATTGTCATCAACAACCAGATCGGCTTTACCACCAGCGACCCGCGCGACAGCCGTTCTACGCTGTACTGTTCCGACGTCGTCAAGATGATCGAAGCGCCCGTTCTACACGTCAATGGTGATGACCCAGAGGCTGTAGTGCTGTGCACCCAATTGGCGCTGGAATACCGTATGGCCTTCCAGAAGGACGTGGTGGTGGACATCATCTGCTTCCGTAAACTGGGCCACAACGAGCAAGATACACCGGCGCTGACCCAGCCGCTGATGTACAAGAAGATTGCGCAGCACCCCGGCACGCGCCGGCTGTATGCCGACAAACTTGCACTGCAAGGCTTTGGAGAAACACTGGGCGACGATATGGTCAAGGCCATGCGCGCGGCACTGGACGAAGGCAAGAACACTTTTGATCCCGTACTGACCAATTTCAAGAGCAAATATGCGGTGGATTGGGCCCCGTTCATCGGCAAGAAGTGGACCGACGCCGGCGACACTGCCATCCCGACTACAGAATGGAAACGTTTGGCCGAACGGTTGACCACCATTCCGGAAAGTGTCACACCCCACTCTCTGGTGAAGAAGGTTTACGACGACCGCGCAGCCATGGGTCGTGGCGAGATTCCGATTGATTGGGGTATGGGCGAAAGCATGGCATTCGCCTCACTGGTAGCCAGCGGCTACCCGGTGCGCTTGTCGGGCGAAGACTGCGGCCGCGGAACCTTTACCCACCGCCACTCGGTTATTCATGACCAGAATCGGGAAAAATACGACGTTGGCACCTACACGCCCCTGCAAAACATCGCTCCCAACCAGGCGCCGTTTGTGGTCATCGACTCCATCCTGTCCGAAGAAGCGGTGCTGGCGTTTGAATACGGCTATGCGTCGAATGACCCCAACACCTTTGTGATTTGGGAAGCCCAGTTTGGCGATTTTGCCAATGGCGCACAGGTGGTGATCGACCAGTTCATCGCCTCTGGCGAAGTGAAGTGGGGCCGTGTCAACGGCATCACGCTCATGCTGCCGCACGGTTACGAAGGCCAAGGCCCTGAACACAGCTCGGCACGTTTGGAGCGCTTCATGCAATTGAGCGCCGACACCAATATGCAGGTCTGCCAACCCACCACGGCCAGTCAGATCTTCCATTTGTTGCGCCGCCAGATGGTGCGTAACCTGCGCAAGCCGTTGATTATCATGACACCGAAGTCGCTGCTGCGTGCCAAGGATGCGGCGTCGCCGTTGTCCGAGTTCACTAAGGGCAGCTTCCAGACGGTGATTCCTGAGAACACGGAGCTCAAGGGCGATAAGGTCAAACGCGTGCTGGCCTGCTCGGGTAAGGTGTACTACGACCTGGTCAAGAAGCGCGAAGAGAAGGGTATTGAAGACGTGGCTATCCTGCGCGTTGAGCAGCTATATCCATTCCCGCACAAGGCGTTTGCAGCCGAACTGAAGAAGTACCCCCATGCGACTGACA
>JBDTAG010000329.1:0-3994 GCA_039924745.1 Rhodoferax sp. | reverse complement strand
AAAGCCTTTAGCCGGGGATATGGTCCAGGTCGGGCTTCTTCCAGGGGTCTACGTGTGTCATCAGGTTCAGCACGCGGTGGCGTTGCAATACCCGTTGTCGTGCAAGCACCGCAATGTCGTGCCCTGCTTCTACGGTGATGGTGGCATCTACCTCAATATGCGCATCGACGATGATCATGTCACCCATCTTGCGAGTGCGCACGTCATGCACGTTGGCCACCCCAGGTGTTTCCGTCAACGTCTTGCGAATGGCGGCCACTTCCTCATCGTCAACCGCGCGGTCCATCAGGTCATGCAACGCGTCCCATCCAAAACCCCAGCCCATCTTGGCCACCATAAATCCAACAATCAGCGCGGCAATCGGATCCAGTATGGGGTAGCCGGCCAAATTGCCGATGATGCCCAAGCCCACTACCAGCGACGAAGCGGCGTCGGATCGGGCATGCCACGCGTTAGCTACCAACATGCTCGACTTCACCCGCTTGGCTACCGATAGCATGTAGCGAAACAGCAGCTCTTTGGCCAGCAGCGCCACACCTGCCACGTACAGCGCCACGATGTGGACCTGCGGCACCAACTCGGGCGATTCGAGCTTGCGGGCGGCAGACCACAACATGCCCACACCCACGCCTATCAGCAAGACACCGAGGAAGAGCGACGCGGCGGTTTCGAACCGTTGGTGACCATAAGGATGGTCCGTGTCAGCGCCCTTCTTACTATGGTGGCTGGCAAACAGCACCACAAAGTCGGCCACCAAGTCGGACAGCGAATGGATACCGTCGGCAATCAACGCCTGCGATTTGGCGAACACGCCAACCACCACCTGGGTGATGGTCAGTACCAGGTTCACACCAACGCTGACCCATGTGCTGCGCGATGCGGCGGCGGCGCGTTGGGCAGGCGTATAGTCGTCGTGCTCGGAATCGTCCTTTACTACTTCACGTTTCATCGTGCGAGATCTCGGGTCAGCCTGGAAGCATTCTGCGCAACGTGTTGTCGCGGACAAAATAATGGTGGAACAAGGCCGCCGCTGCATGCAACCCAATGAGGTAATAGCCAATGTTTCCACACGTCTCGTGAATCTCTTTGGCCCAACCCGCGACGGACTTGCTTTCGTTAACGAGCCCTGGCAACTGGCCAAAGAAGAACGGAATAGGCTTACCCGATGCACTGAGCGTCAGCCAACCCAAGATCGGCATTCCGATCATCAGCACGTAGAGACCCGCCTGTACTAGGCGAGCCAGCACGACCTGCCAACGCGGTGGAGGTGGAACGATAGGTGGCGTTTCGCTGGTCAGCCGCAGCACGACGCGCAAAGCCACGAGCAACAGCACCGTAAGCCCCAACATGAAATGCCAGTTTTTGAGACCGACTCTGAGATCGCTGCCTTTGGGGAAATATTCGTGCAGGTCTATGCACGCATAGACAGCGACGATAACAATGAGCATCAACCAATGCAGTGCTATGGAGGCCGTTCCATAGCGAGCATTTGGCACGCGTGTAGTTGTAGCATTCATGTCAAAAGTCCTGTCAACCTAGTGTGGGCTCGCAACACGCGAACTATCAACTCTAGGATACACCCTGCTCACCGACACTTAGGGGCTGCAAACGGTGTCATGCGTCGAAATCGTGATAACGGCGAGAATACGTACACACGCCAACTTTTTGAGCCGAGCACCATGACACTACAACGCACTCACACCAAGTCCGTACTGACCATCGCAATCGCAGCCTGCGCTTTGCTGTTGGGCGGGTGCGGCGGAGGCGGTAGCAGCGGAAATTCGCGCGACGACTCCTCCAACAACCAGCCCCCGACAAAGCCCGTAGTCAAGGCATTTGGCGACAGCCTGATGGACAGCGGCGCCTTTGGGTTCAAAGTCACCATCCAAAACTCTGACAAATCACACCCTTTTGAGATTTTTCCAGAAAAAATCGCTAGCAGCCTAGGCGCCAGCACGCCATGCCCGTTCTTCAATTTCGCGGTGACGCGCTTTGTACCCAATCTGGCCTGCGCAAACTTTGCGGTTGCAGGCGGACGTATCAACATTCGAGGTGACGCCAATTCAGTCGTCGATACATCAAACCCAACGTCCATCCTGAACCAAATGGCGATTGGCTCCTCGTACTTGGCACCTTCTGACATCGTGATCGTGGATGGCGGCGCCAACGACATTGCGGATCTGGTTGCCGGATACCTGGGCGCCATCACTCCGGCTGGTCTGACCTCTTTCGCCAACAAGCTGTCCACGGTTTTGCCTACCGCCACGGTGAATGCACTGATGACCAGCACACCCACTAACGACACGCTGAATGCGGCGTCTTCGGTTTACGTGCAGGCCTTGGCGCAATCGTTGGCGCAGTCCATCAATGACAAGATCGTGGCCAAAGGTGTGCGCAAGGTCATTGTGGTCAACGCGGTTGATATCACTACCACCCCGATCTTCGGCGGCGTCATGTCCGCAGTGGGCGCCGCGCCGGGTAGCGCCCAACGCGCGGCCGTACAGACGTCGGTGCAAACCTGGACCAATCTTTTCAACGCCACGCTAGCCCGAGGCCTGACGTCAAACAGCGTGCTGGTAGTGGATCTGAACACGCAGTTCACCCAGTTTCTGGCCCAGCCCGTGCAATATGGCTTGACCAACACCACCACACCCGCCTGCCCCAAGGTGGAAGGTGGGTTAGACAACGCAGGCCTTGCCAGCCTGAGCCAGACGGCTACGGTATTGGCCTGCAACACTTCCAATATGTCGGCACACATCCCGGTTGGCGAGACATCGCCCAACTGGTGGCAAACGTATGCATTTGCCGATGACCTGCACCCCACGCCTGCACTGCACGGGCTGATCGGCACCTATATCCTGCAACAACTTGTGCGGGTGGGCTGGATCTCGCCCACCTAGAGCTATTTTTCGGCGCAAACGAAGCCTTAGAAATCTGGTGAATGAGACAGGTTGGCAGGGAGTTGCCATTCGCTAACCTACACCATTCCGGTCGTTGTATTGGCAAAAGTGAATCCAATGGTGAGACCGTTCCACCTGCGGCAACCTTCAGCACATGGGTGTAGATCATCGTGGTGCTGACATCGCTGTGGCCCAACAACTCCTGCACTGTGTTTGACGCCGCAGCGCAGCTTCCAATGAGCGCGGAAGCATCACCACACAGTCTTTATTGCCTTTAGCCTCACGTACAACAATGGCGTGACGATCAAAGTCCAAATCCTTGACGCGCAGGCGAAGCCCTTCCATCAAGCGCATACCTGTTCTGTAGAGTAAGCGAGCCAGCAACGCAGTGGTACCTTCCATCTGAACCAAAAGGCTTGCAACTTCATCCTTGGTCAACACGGTCGGAATGCGCTTGGTTTGATGGGGTCTGCCGATATTGTTGAGCCAGGGCAAACCGATGTTCAGCACCTCCCGGTACAAAAACAAGATGGCACTCAGCGCCTGGTTGTGTGTGGAAGCTGATACCTTGCACTCGTTGGCCATCATGGACAGAAATGCCCCAACATCAAGGACACCCATGTCACGCGGGTGGCGCATGCCGCCGGGTCGAGTAGCACTCCAACGGACAAAAAAACGCACCCAGTACAGGTAAGACTTCTCGGTCTTCAAGCTATAGTGCATGTACCGAATCCGCTCACGAACTTGATCGAGCAAGCGGGCAGACTGCAGTGGAGGCGCACCGGGTTTCATGGACGATTTATACCTGTTTATTTATCCAGTATATGGACTGGAAAGCCAACAGGCAAGCGGGTTTCGCTGTTTTTTCAAAAAAGATGTATCGTCACGCTCCGGGTGTATCAACCGGTCTGACCTAACTACATTACGTTAAATGCTTCGATGACAAGTATTCTTAAACGGAACATGGTGGTCGCCGGGGCGTTGATGGGAGGGACCTCAGTTCTCGTTTTTCTTGAAGCGCGTGTGTTCTCGGAACCGCCTGCTGGATTTTGGTTTTTTGCGATGTTATTGTTTGCCTTGGGCGGGTTCTACTG
>JBDTAG010000328.1:0-3997 GCA_039924745.1 Rhodoferax sp. | reverse complement strand
CCTCAAAAAGCCACCCTCGGGTGGCTTTTTTTATGGCGACAAAAATTGAAGCACGTCGTCGGGTGCAATGTCCACCAGGCAGCGTGTGTGCCCCAGTGGACATTCACGTGCAAAACAAGGTGCACAGTCCAGAGCGGGCACATAGCCAGGGTCGTTTTTCAGCCAAAGCACATGGGCTTGAGAGTTGAGCGGCGGCGTGTGTAACGGGCTGGAAGAGCCAAAAAGTGCAACCTGAGGTATGCCAAAAGCCGCAGCCACATGCATCAATCCCGAATCATTGCTGACCATGGCCTTTGCAGCGGCAATAGCGGCCAGCGCATGGTCCAGCGAGGTGCGGCCGGACCAGTCGATGCATTGGCCTGGTTGAGCCACGTTGACGGTATGTGCTATCTGTGCACACAGCGCGGATTCTTTGGCCGAACCTAAAAGCACTACCGGCAGCCCCAATTGCTCTGCTAACACCGCAAAGTGTTGGGCTGGCCAGCGTTTGGCAGAGCCGTATTCAGCGCCGGGTGCAAACACGTAGTACCCCTGGCGTTGTAAATGCATGCCCGCCAAAGCGGCATCAACTTTTACAGAATCGAGATGCAATTGCGGGCGATCATTCGACACGTCGGGCTCACCGCTCAACGCAGAGTAGAACGCAACCATTGGTGGCCTAGCGCCATCAGGTGGATTGCGGAGCCGCTGGTTAAGTACCAAACGGCGAGACTCGCCGTGGTAACCAATGCGCTCGTTGACTCCTGCCCACCAAGGTAACAGGGCGCTCTTAAAGGAGTTGGGGCATACATACGCACGGTCAAACTGCCCCCGCAACTGACGAGCCAAGCCGCGCCGCGCCTGCCACTGCAGCCCACCGTGTGCGAACGGGAGCTCCAACACTGCAGACACGTGTGGCATCGCGCGGTAAACCGGTGCAACCCAAGGCAGCGCGCCTACGGTCAGCGTCTCTCCGCGTGCTTGCAGGCGACGTAGCAAGGGCTCGGTCATCACTGCGTCCCCAATCCATTGCGGGGCGATGACCAAGGTTCGCGTCATACGTCCGTGCCCAGTAGGATGCGCAAGAATTTCGCCCTACTCAGTGCTCGGCGGAGAAGTGCTCACCTTCCTTCAGGCGGTAGACGGTACTGCAATAGGGGCACTTTGCCTCGCCAGAGTGGCCCACATCCAGGTACACCTTGGGGTGTGTGTTCCAGGTTTTCATGTGCGCCAGCGGGCTGGGGCAAAAGACACCGCCTTGGTGGTTCAAGTCCTTGGCGAGAAGTTCAACGGTTGTGAGTTTCATAATTTCTGAATCAGGTTACGACGGCGTGCGCCACATTGCATCTGCGGTTCTTGACGCAAATTACGCGTTTACTTTTGTGAGCCAATGGGCGTATTTTGGGTTGCGGCCGTTGACGATGTCAAAGTAGGCAGATTGAATTTTTTCGGTGATGGGACCACGTGAACCCACGTAGTCGTCTTTGCCCAGCTCGATGCGGTCCAGCTCGCGGATAGGTGTAACCTCTGCCGCGGTGCCAGTGAAGAACGCCTCATCTGAAATATAAATTTCATCCCGGGTGATGGGTTTTTCTTTGACCTCAATCCCTAAGTCTTTGCAGATTGCCATCACTGTATTGCGGGTGATGCCGTTCAGAGCGCCAGCGCTACTGTCCGGGGTGTAGACAACGCCTTTGCGAACCACAAACAGGTTCTCGCCAGCCCCCTCAGATGCAAAACCTTGTGGATCCAACAACAGCGCTTCGTCGTAGCCCTCGTCAGTGGCTTCCATATTGGCCAAGATGGAGTTGGTGTAGTTACTCACCGCCTTGGCGTGGATCATGGTGATGTTGACGTGGTGGCGGGTGTAGCTACTGGTTTTGACGCGAATGCCGCGTTTCATGCCCTCTTCGCCCAGGTATGCACCCCAAGGCCAAGCTGCGATCATCAAATGGATCGTATTCCCCTTGGGAGACACGCCGAGTTTGCGGTCACCAATCCAGGTCAAGGGGCGCAAGTAGCCGCTTTCCAACTTGTTTTCACGGACGACGGAACACTGGGCGTCCATCACTTCTTGCGGCGTGAACGGAATCTTCATGCGCAAAATCTTGGCGCTGTTGAACAAGCGCTCCGTGTGTTCTTCTAGGCGAAATATCGCAGTGCCTCCAGCCGCGTTGTATGCACGTACGCCTTCAAACGCTCCACAGCCGTAGTGCAAGGTGTGGGTCAACACATGGATCTTGGCATCGCGCCAATCCACCATCTGGCCATCCATCCAGATTTTTCCGTCGCGATCAGACATGGAGGGAGGTAGTACGCTCATCAGGGTGTCCTTGTAATGGGTGGCTGCAAAGATTGCGAAATGCTGATTTTACGGGCGCAGCGCTATATGGCCGTTCTGATTATCTGCCCCTTGCAGACGTGGAAGACACACCACTAAGCAGGCACACCAACAAAATGAGGTCAGAACTTACGACATTTGCATGGGCCAAATTTCGTAGCCGGGGCGCGCCACATAAACAGGCAAGCCGCCTATTGCCAGAAAATCTGCTTTGCCGGTGCAGCCCGCCTTCGCGGGACAAATACGCATTTGTAAGGGCCAGAAGCCACTTCCCCCGCATTGCGCAGTCGGCAAAGTGCTGGCAGACATTCGGTGCGTCTGATATAACTTCTGAAAAGGGGATGTGGTCTAACTCCCCGACGAAGCGCTTGATTCTCAACCCAAGGAAAGTAGCATGAGCACAAAAAAATTGAAACCGGTAGCGATGGATATTGGTATTTCCGAGGCCGATCGCAAGAAGATTGTCAAGGGCCTGTCCGCGCTTCTGGCGGACAGCTACACCCTGTACCTGATGACGCACAACTTTCACTGGAACGTGAAAGGCCCCCAGTTCAACAGCCTGCATCTGATGTTCATGGGCCAGTACACCGAGCAGTGGAACGCGCTGGACATCATTGCCGAACGCATCCGCGCTTTGGGCTTCCCGGCACCCGGCACCTACAAAGAATTTGTCAAGCTCGCCACCATTCAAGAAGTGGAGGGCGTACCCAAATCAGACGACATGATTCGCCACCTGGTAGCCGCGCAAGAGGCAACGGCCAGAACTGCCCGCAAGCTCTTCCCCGTGGTGGATGCAGCCAACGATCAGCCAACTGCTGACGTGCTGACCCAACGGATTGACATTCACGAAAAAACGGCCTGGATGTTGCGCAGTTTGCTGGAAGAGTAAAACCTGGGCGAGAAGTTGCTTGGGCTTGCAATGCGCAGGGCCCTGGCGCAGATGGTTGCGCGCAGTTTTCAGATTTCGGATTCTGTGCGCGGCTTATCGCTGTGGCTTACGGGAAAACCATCGGCCACATAGGCAGGCCCTTTCATCGCCATGACCACCACGCAGCCAATGGCGGTGGTGAACACCGCTGTCCAGTGGAACACCAGTAGGCCCAACACCCTGTAATCTGTCAGCAACAGCGCACGTTGTGCTGCAGGCGTTGTCGCATCACCTAGCCAGTGGTAGGCGCCTAGCGCCAGCAAAGGGATTACGGTACCGACCGCCAAGATAACAGGCAACTTGCGCCACAGGGCCCACTCCAGCCCAGGAGCAGAGCGAACCGAGTTGGGCAGTTTGTTAAACCAGTTCATACCCACAGTGTAGGCCGCAAGGCCTGAAATTGCTTGGCTTTAGACCAAGCCTCGCACCACGTTCATCGCCTCTTCGACGCGGTCTACAGCGTGGATTGTCATGCCCTCTATCGGTTTTTTGGGCGCATTGGCCTTGGGTACCACGGCCATGGTGAAACCCAGTTTGGCGGCTTCTTTCAGCCGCTCCTGGCCACGCGGCGCGGGCCGCACCTCGCCGGCCAACCCCACTTCGCCAAATGCAATAAAGCCTTTGGGCAAGGGCTTGCCCCGCAAGCTGGACGTGATGGATAGCAGCACCGCCAAATCGGCCGCAGGCTCGTTGATGCGTACGCCACCTACCGCATTGACGAACACATCCTGGTCCATACAGGCCACGCC
>JBDTAG010000327.1:0-4518 GCA_039924745.1 Rhodoferax sp. | reverse complement strand
AGCCCCAACGCCGCAAACGTGTTGTTAACCCAGGTGCCCCAGACCCTCATGCCTTCGGGCAAAACATAGGCCGTGTCGATACCGACAGGCCAACTCGCCAGCACCACAAAGCCGACACAGCAAATGCCAGTCACGCTAAAGCGCATGGCCGGTGAGTCGTCGCGTAGAAACACCAGCGCGGCCAACGCCAGTACGAGCAAAAAGTTATGCGTGGACCTCGGCGCTTGCGCACTGGGCACATCCAGCAGAAGACTGACGCCGCAAATGACAAAAAACATGCTGATGACCAGCAGAAAAAATGCGAAGCGCGTGTGCTTGCACTGCGTCAATACAGTGATGGCGATCCCCACGACCAGCATGACCAAATCCATGGCCACAATCGCCCAAGCCTCTTTGGCGGAGAAAAAAATCGCCCAACCTAATCCCATCACGATCAGCAACGCGGCGCCAATCAAAAGCGTCATGCGCATGCGCCGCCGATGCAGCTCTCTGCGCGGTGACCGGTGAGGGGTATCGTGTGGCGTATGCATTTCGGGCAGTTAGTCCCACCAAAGGCTAAACGCTGCCTTCTTTGCCGTCAACAGTTGTTTTGGATGCACCCGACTTTTGGTCGTCGACGACAACCTGGTTTTTGCATCACATTAAAGGGCGAGCCCACTCAGCACTATTCCTGTCGCATACAAAACGTTGGCCAGAAAAATTCCACACAGAGGCACGCTGAACCAATACATCTGGGCCAAAGCCAGATAGGCCAGCAACACGGCCATGCCCAAGACCAGTAAGAATGGCGAGTGCTGCAACAAGGACCATTGCTCCAACGCCAGATAGCCCCACACCAGTGCAAATACCATAACGCCGAGGCTGTGGCTTGCGTGGAAACCTTTGGCAGCGCGTGCCATCGTGGTCTGGCGCGAGATGACGGGTGACACGACCTTCAACGCTTCGGTCACCGCCGTGTCGCGTGGGTCAAACTTGTTGCCGGAGAACGTAAACAGCAAGTGCACGCAGCCCAGCATCCCGACGACGGCGGCGCTGGCGGCGATGAGGATGGGGCCGATCAACATGGCAACTCCTGGCAATGAGTGGGTGGTGTTTAATTTAGATGCTCATCTTTACGGAAGAAAGATTAGTGTGAATTGTTGCACGTCTATCTTTCTCATGTCAAGATAGAAGAATGACAACCTCTGCAAAGTCCACCACCAAGCCGCGCACCCAACCCAGTGCAAGCCGCAAGATCGCCCCGCCACCGCCCAAGACCTATCACCATGGCAATCTGCGTGAATCGCTCTTGCTGGCTGCTGAAGCCACATTGGCCGAGCGCGGTCTGCACGGCACCACGCTGCGCGATGTGGCCAAGGTAGCGGGTGTATCCCATGCTGCCCCCTACCACCACTTTGTCAGCCTGAATGCGTTGTTGGCTGCGGTGGCGGAGCGCGGATTTGTTGCACTGGGTGATGCCATAGCGCAGGCCAGTAGCGTGCCTGACACACATGAGCGCCTGTTGCAGATCGGCCAGGCCTATGTGCGCTGCGCACTGGCCCAGCCTGCGCGGTTCCGGCTGATGTTTGCGCCACAACTGGCACAGGCGCAGTCCTACCCGGCACTGCAAGCCGCTTCCCATCGCGCGTTTGGTCTTCTGTTGGCGGCTGCCTGCGCCCATGACGGTGCCAATGGCCCTGAGCTGGCCCTGTGCGGTTGGAGCCTTTCCCACGGTCTGAGCAATCTGCTGATCGATGGTGCGTTTAACCAGATCCCCATTGCTATTGAAGATACCGATGTGCTCGTGCGCCAACTGACGCTGCGTGCCCTGGGACCTTTGAGTCCCACTACCCAACCGCATACGCCAAAACGTACAAACAAAAAGCCACGTAAAGTCCCTTAGACTGCGCCCTGCAACACACCGCGAGACAAAGGCACAACAGATGACAGACAGCAACGACAAACCGACCCCTGACGACAACGAAAAGAAGCGCTTGCGCGAGCGCGTAGAGCGCCTGCTGCTGCAAGCCCCGCAGACCAGCACCGGCAGCGTCAACGTGGGTGGCAAGGCGCTGCACTACAGCACCAGTGCAGGCTTTGTGCCTATCGTCGCCAATATGTCCGACAGCCACAAGGGAGAGCCCGACGCCGCGCTGTTTGTGACCAGCTATACGCTGCAGCACAAAGGCGTGGCGCCCAAGCCAGCCACGCGACCCATCCTGTTTGCGTTCAATGGCGGGCCGGGTTCGGCATCTATCTGGCTGCACCTGGGCGCCTTGGGCCCCAAGCGCGTGCCCATCAACGACGATGGCAGCATGCCGCCCCCGCCCTATGGTGTTGAAGACAACCCCCACACGTGGTTTGAACATTTCGACTTGGTATTTGTCGACCCGCCCCATACCGGCTATTCGTTGACCGCCAGCGACGCAGCGCGCAAACGGATGCTCAGCGTCGATGGCGATGTGGACGCCTTGGCCGAATGCATACGCGTGTACCTCAGCCGCACCCAGCGCTGGGGTTCGCCGGTTTATCTGGCCGGTGAAAGTTATGGCACCACGCGCGGTGCGGCACTGGCAGACAAACTATTGGACCTGGGCATTGCGCTAGCGGGCGTCATTCTGGTGAGCTGTGCCATGGATATTCAGACGCTGGAATTTGAGGGCAAGAACGACTTGGCCCATGCGCTGTTTGTGCCCGGCTTTGCCGCCGCAGCGCAGTACCACGGCAAGCTCAAAGGCCCGATCGGGGAATCGGGTGCGCACGCACGGACTGCCGCAGAGGCCTTTGTGCAAACCGACTACCTGGCTGCCCTGCACCAGGGGGCACGGCTGGCCCCCGCGCAACGCAGCCGCATTGCCAAGCGCCTGTCCGAGCTGACCGGTTTGCGCAACGATGTGATTGAAGACAATAACCTGCGCATCTCCGACCAGCTGTTCTTCAGTGAATTGTTGCGCGACCAGGGTCGCATGGTTGGGCGGCTGGAGGCGCGGGTGACCGGACCTATGGGCGCCCGCAAGTCGCGCGCGTGGGAGTTCGACCCTGGCATCGAAGCCATCATGGGCCCATTCACGATGGCTAGCAACGCCTATATGCGTGAACAGCTGGGCGTGCAAACCGACCAGCGTTACGAGGTGCTGTCGATGGAAACCAACACGTCGTGGAACTGGCTACAAGGCGAGTCCAAAGGCAACTGCTACACCAGCACCAGTGGTGCGCTGGCGCGCGCGATGCGTCGCAACCCGCACCTGCGTGTGCTGGTGGCCAGCGGTTACTACGACCTGGGTACGCCCTACTCGGCCAGCGACTATTCACTGGCCCGAATGGATTTGTCGCCCGAAGTCATGGCGCGTATCACCCACCACTATTACGACGCGGGCCACATGATGTACACCCGCACCGATGATTTGAAGAAACTAAAGGCGGACTTGAAAGCCTGGTTGGCTTAAGCGGTGTCGGCAGTCGCGATGGCGATGCCCGCCGTGCGTGCCTCGGCCAGTAACGTCGCCAGTTCGGCAGCCGAGTGCACGTTGAGACGGTCAAAAATTTTGCGGCGGTGCTCTTCCACCGTGCGCACGCTCAGCTCCATCTTCCAGGCAATGGTTTTGTTCAACTCACCTGCAGCCACCATGGGCATCAACCGCACCTGCTGGCGTGACAGGCTGTCTATCAGTTGGCGCAGCGCGTCGATACGGGCCATGCGGCCATGCCATTGCACTTCGAGTTCGAGCGCGTTGCGGATCAGTTGCACCAGCGCGTCGTCGGCATAGGGTTTTTCAACAAAGCTAAAAGCGCCCTTGGCCATGGCTCCCACTGCCATAGGGATATCACCATGCCCGCTGAGAAATAGCACCGGCATCCGGCCGCCCAGGCCACGGCTGATTAGCGCGTCGTGCACCTGCAGACCCGACAAAGGATCCATTCGGACATCCAGTACAAAAATGCCGCGCAAAGGAAGGCTTGTGTCGTCTACCGCGTTCAGCAATTCTGGCCCGCTGGCGTAGGTGATCACCCGCAGATCGTGCTGGCGCAACAAGAACGCGATGGACGAGCGCACGCCCTCATCGTCATCACACAGATAAATGGTGGGTTCTTCGGTCATGCTGGGTCCGTCGGCGTTGTCTCGTTCTTTATTGTTGTCGTCTCTGGGGGCAGCGAAAAGCTGAAGCACGCGCCGCCGCCATCCCCCACATCCGTAGCGTGCAGTATGCCGCCATGCGATTCCAATATGGAGCGGCATATCGCCAGACCCAAGCCAGTGCCTTCTTGCTTGGTGGAGAAAAAGGCCTCGGTCAACGTCTCGATATCGCGCCCACCCAGCCCTGGCCCAGTGTCGGTGACAGTGACGGTGACCCAGCCCGCGCCCTGCGCCAGTGGATGCCCTGCACCGAGCGTGGTGCGTATGTGCAAGGTGCGGGGTGGCGCCGTCTGCACCATGGCGTCGCTGGCATTGCGAAGCAGGTTGGTGATGACCTGTTCAATTCCAATGCGGTCTATGCGAACCCAAGGCAAAGAGCTGTCCAATGCCAACGCAACCGTGAC
>JBDTAG010000326.1:0-5927 GCA_039924745.1 Rhodoferax sp. | reverse complement strand
GACTGGACGAGCAGACCAAGTCGGCGTGGAGCGAAGTGCTGAATCAGTACCAGCGGCGTGCCGACCTGGTACCTAATATCGTGGCCACCGTCAAAGGCGAAGCCAGCTTCGAGCAAGACACGCTAACCAAGGTCGTCGAAGCGCGTGCCAAAGCAACTTCTATCCAGGTGTCTCCTGAAACCTTGAACAACCCCGAGGCCTTCAAGAAGTTTCAGGCGGTGCAAGGGGAATTAAGTGGCGCGTTGAGCCGCCTCATGGCCGTGAGTGAACGCTATCCGGACCTCAAGGCCAACAAAGGCTTTAGTGATTTGCGCGTGCAACTCGAGGGCACCGAGAACCGCATCACCGTTGCACGCAACCGCTATATTCAAACGGTGCAAGAGTACAACGTACTGGCACGCAGCTTTCCCAGCAATCTGACGGCAATGGCTTTTAGCTACCAGCCAAAACCTGCGTTCACGGTACAAAACGAGGCGGCCATCACCGCACCACCCGTTGTTGACTTCAACAAGAAATAGGCGCACTCCATGCTGATCCGCTGGTTGTCGGCATTGCTCTTGGTGCTCAGCACGTGGACGGCCCATGCTCAAAATGTGTTGTCTGTACCTGCGCTCTCTGGGCATGTGATTGACAATGCCAACGTTCTTGATGCCTCCCAGCGCCAATCGCTGGAAGCCAAGCTTGCAGCGTTTGAGGCGAGCAATGGTTCACAAATCGTGCTGCTGTTGGTTCCGACCACCCAACCCGAAGACATCACCAGCTACGCGAACCGGGTCGCCAATGTGTGGAAAATTGGCCGCAAGGGAGTCGGCGATGGGCTGCTTGTCATCGTCGCCAAAGACGATCACAAGTTACGAATAGAAGTTGCCAAGTCGCTGGAGGGTGCCATTCCCGATCTGGCCGCCAAGCAGATTATCGATTCGGCAATAACACCTCGGTTCAAACAGAACGACTATGCCGGAGGGCTCAATGCGGGCGTCGATAGTATCTTCGCTTTGGTCAAAGGCGAGGCCTTACCGCCCCCGGTGCAATCGCAGAATGCATCAGGAGGTGACGCTGAGAACTTTCATTGGCAAGACCTGATGGGATTCCTGTTTTTCGGAGTCTTTTTCGGCGGCGTTATTGCGCGACGCATATTCGGCAATAAGCTGGGCGCGTTGCTAACGGGCGGCATTGTGGGCTTTATCGTGAACCTCGCCACGGCCAGTCTGTTGATTGCGGGGGCGGCAGGTCTGTTGGCGATGGTGGTGGCCTTGCTGTCTAGCCTTGGTCGCAGTGGTCCAGGCGGTGGTTGGTCTTCTGGGATATCCAGCGGTGGCGGTGGCTGGGGCTCAGGCTCCGGTAGCGGCGGTGGCGGCGGTGGCGGGGGATTTAGCTCAGGCGGTGGTGGAGATTTTGGAGGCGGCGGCGCCTCGGGAGGTTGGTAATGTTGAACCGTATTGCGCGCCTTATGCGGCACCGCTGGATGGAGGATGCTCACCGCATTGTTTCAACGGAGATGTTGGAGCGCTTAAGGGCCAAGGTGGAAGCCAGTGAAAATATGCACACCGGAGAAATCCGCATTTGCATTGAATCTGCCCTGCCAAGTAGTTATTTGTTGCGGGCGGCCTCTCTGCCCACAATCATTCGACAACGTGCGTTAACCCAGTTTGGCAAATTGGGCGTATGGGACACCGAACATAACAATGGGGTTCTGATCTATTTGCTGTTGTCCGAGCGCCAAATCGAACTGGTAGCCGATCGAGGGCTGAGTCTTCATGTCGGCCCGCAAGTTTGGCAGGAGATGGTCAAACGCCTTTCCCTGGCTTTGCGCGATGGCAAATTTGAAGACGGATTGACGATGGTGATTGCAGACGTAACCGAAGCGTTAAAGGCGCACTTTCCATTGGCAGATGGGCAACATCGACGCAACGAATTGCCTGACCAGCCTGAGCTGGTCTAGACCGGGGAAGCCTACCCACCGCACAAAAAACAAAACCGCCCGAAGGCGGTTTTGTGCGCTAGTGCAAAGCGTTTACTTTTTAAGACGGTACTTGCGCAGTGCGGCGATTTCGGCCGCGATAACATACAGCTCAGATTGGGCCTTGGCCACGTCAAAGTCACCTTTGGCGTTTTTGAGGGCTTCTTCGGCAGCCGCTTTAGCCGCATTGGCCTTCTCTTCGTCCAAGTCCTTGCCACGGATTGCCGTGTCAGATAAAACTGTGACCCGATTAGGCTGTACTTCCAAAATACCACCGGCAACAAAGACAAACTCTTCGCTACCGTCAGCCTTTTCGATGCGCACCGAACCGGCCTTGATACGGGTAATCAAAGGTGTGTGGCGGGGATAAATACCGAGTTCACCGGTCTCACCGGGTAACGCCACAAATCGGGCTTCACCGGAGTAGATGGATTCTTCGGCACTGACAACATCAACGTGGATGGTGTTCATGATCAGACCTTCTTGGACTTCTCGATCGCTTCGTCGATGGTACCAACCATATAGAACGCTTGTTCTGGCATGTGGTCGCATTCGCCGTTCACGATCATCTTGAAACCACGGATGGTTTCGGACAAGGGAACGTACTTGCCAGGCGAGCCGGTAAACACTTCAGCCACGTGGAAAGGCTGGCTCAAGAAACGCTGGATCTTGCGGGCACGTGCCACAGCCAGTTTGTCTTCTGGGGCCAAGTCATCCATACCCATGATGGCGATGATGTCGCGCAGTTCACGGTAACGCTGCAGTGTGCCCTGCACAGCGCGTGCTGTGTTGTAGTGGTCTTCACCGACCACGTTGGGTGACAGCTGGCGGCTGGTCGAATCCAATGGATCGACCGCAGGGTAGATACCCAGCGAAGCGATGTCACGGGACAACACGACAGTGGAATCCAGGTGGGCAAACGTGGTCGCTGGCGATGGATCGGTCAAGTCATCCGCTGGCACGTAAACGGCTTGGATGGACGTAATGGAACCCACCTTGGTGGACGTAATACGCTCTTGCAAACGGCCCATTTCTTCGGCCAAGGTAGGCTGGTAGCCCACGGCAGAAGGCATACGGCCCAACAGCGCGGACACTTCGGTACCGGCCAATGTGTAGCGGTAGATGTTGTCCACGAAGAACAAAACGTCTTTGCCTTCGTCACGGAACGACTCAGCAATAGTCAGACCGGTCAAGGCCACGCGCAAGCGGTTACCTGGTGGCTCGTTCATCTGGCCGTAGACCATGGCCACTTTGGACTCTTCGAGGTTCTCAAGGTTCACCACGCCGGAGTCAGCCATCTCGTGGTAGAAGTCGTTTCCTTCACGGGTACGCTCACCCACACCGGCAAACACGGACAAACCGCTGTGCGCCTTGGCGATGTTGTTGATCAACTCCATCATGTTCACAGTCTTGCCGACGCCGGCACCACCGAACAGGCCAACCTTGCCGCCTTTGGCGAACGGGCACACCAAGTCAATCACCTTGATGCCGGTTTCCAGCAGTTCTTGCGATGGGCTCAGTTCGTCATAGGCTGGGGCCTTGCGGTGAATCGACATGGTCAATTCGGCGCTGACAGGACCACGCTCATCAATCGGTGCGCCCAGCACGTCCATGATGCGACCCAAAGTGGCTTTACCCACGGGCACCTTGATGGATTCGGCGGTGTTCTTGACGATCATGCCGCGGCGCAGGCCGTCGGAAGAACCCAAGGCAATGGTACGCACGATGCCGTCACCCAATTGCTGCTGCACTTCGAGCGTCAGCGTGGAGCCGTCCATCTTGAGCGCGTCATAGATCTTTGGCATTTGGTTGCGTGGAAATTCCACGTCGACCACAGCACCAATACACTGAACAATTTTCCCTTGAACGCCTGCGTTCACATTTGCTTGAGCCATTACGTTTGCTCCAAAAATAATTTCGATTAAACCGCCGCACGTGACCGTGAGGTCACACTGCTGCTGCACCCGCCACAATTTCCGAAAGTTCTTTCGTAATTGCCGCTTGCCGCGTTTTGTTGTAGATCAGTTTCAGCTCGGCGATCACATTGCCGGCGTTGTCGGTCGCAGCCTTCATGGCAACCATACGCGCTGCGTGTTCCGATGCCATGTTCTCAGCGACAGACTGGAACACGATGGCTTCGGCGTATCGCACCAACAACTCGTCGATCACCGACTGGGCATCGGGTTCGTAGATGTAATCCCAGCTTGCATGGCCGCCACTGGCTTTGGCTTCGCTTGCCATCTTTTCAGCAGACAGTGGCAACAGTTGCTCCAGCACCGGCTCTTGCTTCATGGTGCTGACAAACTTGTTGTAACAAATATAGACCGCACTGAGTTCACCCTTGACATAGGCATCCAGCAAGACCTTGACAGGTCCCACCAATTTGTCCAAGTGTGGTTTGTCGCCTAGATGGGTTACATGGGCCACTACCTTGGCGCCAATACGACCGAGGAAACCCAAGCCTTTGGAACCGATGGCCACGGATACTGGTGATTTACCTTCCGCCTGTGCCTCGCGCAATTTCAATGTCACTGCACGGAACAAGTTGGTGTTCAACCCGCCACACAAACCTTTGTCTGTGGTCACCACAATGTAGCCGATGGACTTTGCGTCCTGCGTTTTCATATAGGCATGCACATACTCTGGGTTGGCTTTCCCCAGATTGGCAGCGATGTTGCGAACCTTCTCGGTGTAGGGCCGGGCGGCGCGCATGCGCTCCTGCGCCTTGCGCATCTTGGACACGGAAATCATTTCCATGGCCTTGGTGATCTTCTTGGTGTTTTCCACCGATTTGATCTTGGTGCGTAATTCCTTGCCTGATGCCATAAGTGCCCCTTTTGCTTAAATTCGTGAATGACCCGTTGCGGAGTCCGAATCAGGCAAATGACTTCTTGAAGGCAGCCGTAGCAGTAGTCAATTCGGCTTCAGCCTCTTTGTCCAATGCCTTGGTGGCTTCCAATTTGGCCAGCAATGCTGCATGCTTGTCTTTGAGATAGCTGTGCAAGCCGTGCTCGAACGCCAAGACCTTGTTCACAGGCAGATCGTCCATGAAGCCCTTGTTGACCGAGAACAGCGTAGCACCCATCAAACTGATGGGCAGTGGGCTGTACTGGGCTTGCTTGAGCAATTCGGTCACGCGAGCACCACGGTCCAACTGCTTGCGGGTCGCTTCGTCCAAGTCAGACGCAAATTGCGCAAACGCAGCCAATTCACGGTACTGTGCCAAGTCGGTACGGATACCGCCGGACTGACCCTTGATGATTTTGGTCTGTGCCGCGCTACCGACGCGAGACACCGAAATACCGGCGTTAATCGCAGGGCGAATGCCGGCGTTGAACAACGAAGTTTCCAGAAAAATCTGGCCGTCGGTAATCGAAATCACGTTGGTTGGCACGAAGGCCGACACGTCACCCGCTTGCGTTTCAATGATTGGCAAAGCGGTTAGAGAACCGGTCTTGCCCTTCACGGCGCCCTTGGTGAAGTCTTCAACATATTTCTCGTTCACGCGTGCAGCGCGCTCCAGCAAACGGCTGTGCAGATAGAACACGTCGCCAGGGTAGGCTTCGCGGCCTGGTGGGCGGCGCAGCAACAATGACACTTGGCGATAGGCAACAGCTTGTTTGGACAGATCGTCATACACGATCAGGGCATCTTCGCCACGGTCGCGGAAGTACTCGCCCATGGTGCAGCCCGAGTAGGCCGACACGTACTGCATGGCAGCCGATTCAGACGCAGTAGCGGCAACGACGATGGTGTATTCCATCGCACCAGCTTGTTCCAACGAACGCACCACGTTCTTGATCGACGATGCCTTTTGGCCAATCGCGACGTAAACGCAGGTCATGTTCTGACCTTTTTGGTTAATGATGGCGTCAATCGCAACAGCGGTCTTACCGGTCTGACGGTCACCAATGATCAGTTCGCGCTGACCACGGCCCACTGGCACCATGGAGTCAATGGACTTCAG